>CALGOD010000255.1 GCA_937957845.1 uncultured Nocardiopsis sp. | reverse complement strand
CTACCTGGGAGACGGAGGTGACGAGGGGTCGGGGGACCTTGACGCGCACCCGCCCACTCGCGCCTGGGTGCGCGAGGGACCTTCAGGAGCCGTCGGCCCGTCCGTCCCCCGCTTGCTCGCGCCGGCGACGGTGGTACTCCTCCATCGCCTTGGGGGTGTTGAGCGGAGAGGGTACCCAAGCCACCTCGACGTCGACCTCACCGCGCTGGATGCGGCGCTCCTCCTCGGTGAGGTACTCCTCGGGGATGTCGAACTCACCGTCCCGGGCGCCCAGGACGAAGGCCTCCCACTCCTGGGGGGTGAAGAACAGCGTTCCCTTCTCAGGGGACTTCCCGTCGCGCACCGCACGGAAGCCGTCGTCGAAGGTGGCGACCTCGACCACCGCCTCGGACTCGTCCTTGGAGAGGGAGGACCGCATCCAGATCGCGTCGGTGGTGTCGCGCCACTTCTCGTTGCCCATGGCCTCGGGCGGGAGCTCCCGCCTGGCCTCGGCCTGCTCGCTCATCGAACTTCCTCTTCCGACAACCGTTCCCGGCCCGGATCCCGGACCGGTCGGGACGGCGCCACCGGACGTCCCACCGCTCGACCCTAACCTGTGGCCGGGGTTCTTCAGGTGCGTTTTCCGGACTCTTCGCCGACGTCGGGGCCGTCCAGCGGCGAGGGCGTCTCGTCGAGTCGGGAGATCTCGTCGTCGTCCAGGTCCGCGTAGGGATCCTCCCGACGCTTGCGCCGGTCGTTGAGGAAGGCGAACAGTTCGGCCAGCTCGAAGAGCAACACCAGGGGCACGGCCAGGGCGAGCATCGAGATCGGCTCGGCCGGAGTGATGATGGCCGCGACCAGGAACGCGCAGAAGATGATGACCCGGCGCCATTTGGCCAGGGTCGCGTGCGGCAGGACCCCCGCGAGGTTGAGCAGGGCCACCAACAGTGGCAGCACGAACCCCACACCGAACATGACCATCATGATGACCATGTAGTCGAGGTACTGGCCGATGGTGAGGAAGGTCAGCGCGTCCTCGGGCAGGAACCCGAAGAGCATGGCCAAGGCGTAGGAGGTGATGTAGTAGGCCAGGGCCGCGCCGAGCGCGAACAGCAGGGCGGCCAACGGGGCGAAGATGTAGGCGTAGCGCTTCTCACGCGTGTGCAGCGCCGGGGCGACGAAGGCCCACAGCTGGTACATCCAGAAGGGGGCGGAGACGAGCGCGCCCACGAACAGCCAGACCTTGAAGGCCACGAAGAAGGCGTCGAAGGGCCCGGTGACGATGAGGGAGCATCCTTCGGAGTCGACCGCTTCGGACTCGGGCAGCGAACAGTAGGGCGCCTTGAGGAAGTCCCACACCTGGTCGTAGACCAGGTAACCGACCACACAGCCCAGGACCAGGGCGATCATCACCTTGAACAGGCGATTGCGCAGTTCGCGCAGGTGGTCCATGAGCGGCATCCGGGCCTCGGGGTTGTCCCGACGCCGTGCCCTTTCGGTCACTCTCTCGTCTCCTTCGACCCGCGTCGTCGGCGGGCAGCCGTACCACGTGCCCCGGCCGTCCCGCGTACCGCGACCGTTCCAGGACGGTACGGGCGGCCCTCACGCGGCCGTAGGGCTCTCGTGCGGAGCCGCACCCCTGAAGCCGGGCGCCCGAGCCCCGCGCCTACCAGGTACCGCCCGGGCTCGGCCGGCACGACTTCTGGGGCTAGTTGCCGTAGGTACGGTTCGTGGTCTCACCGGACTCGTTGACGATGCGCTGGCCGGGAGGCAGCTGCGGGTACCCCTGCTGCGGGGACTGCTGCTGGGGCTGCTGCGGTTCCGCGGAGGCGTTGTACTGGGAGGTCTGCTGACCACGGCCGCCGTCGGTGTCGTCGGTCTCGTTGTCCTCGTCGATCAGACCCTTGCTCTCCGCCTTGAGGATGCGCGCGCTGCGCCCCAGGGAACGGGCCAGGTCCGGGAGCTTCTTGGCTCCGAACAGGAGAATGGCCAAGATCACCAGAATGGCGATGGTAGGTCCGTTGAACGGTCCCA
>CALGOD010000254.1 GCA_937957845.1 uncultured Nocardiopsis sp. | reverse complement strand
CGGGATAGCGGATCTTCTGTGTCTGGCGAAGCGTCCAGAGCACTCCGGCGGCAGCGTGGGCGAAGCCGAGCCCACCGTGGGCAGAGGTGAACTGGGCGAGGTCCGCGGGAAAGAGCCGGTCTTCTCGGTCAGGAGTCGCGCTCTCCAGGATGGCCTCAGCGATATCGGCGCGGACGGTCGCCCAGGTACCGGCCTGCTGGGCCATCTCGTCCCGGGCGAAGCTCCGCGCGTGGGCCAAGGCCGCTTCTCTGCTGCCTGCGACGGAGTCGAGTTCGTTGGCGAAGGTGTCGACTTCCAATCCGTAGGCCTGACTGACCAGTTCGGCCACATGCCAGACCTTCGCCGGGGAGAGCCTGCTGAGAGTGGTGATGGGCGCGAAGAGCGCCAGTTTCATGAGCGCCAGCGCGTAGGCGTCGATCTGGAATCCGCGTCGGTCCTCGGGAGCCATGAATCCCGGGTTGCCGATGGGGGGACGCCTGTCATCGCTGTGGAACGAGGCGACTTCCCAGTCGATCAGCCAGATGCGCTCGTCCGCGGTGATCATGATGTTGTTGGGATGCAGGTCCCCGAAGATGATTCCGCGGTCATGCACCTTGCGGATCGCTGAGGCGACCTTCTTCCAGGTTTCCAGAGCCCACGACGAGTAATCGTGCAACTCCTCGAACGTGGGGTGGAGTTTTCTGGTCAGAGGGTTTCTCTTCACACCTTCGGAATAGAGGGATATCCCTTCGATGTACTCCTGGACCAGGAACTCGTGGTCGCCGACGATATGGTAGCCGAGACACTCCGGCACTTCGGTGACCTCCGCCAGGTACCGGAGCATGTCCCGCTCACGCCTCAGTCGGGTGACGGCGTCGTCTCCGCTGTTGTCCACGCCCGCGAAAGGACGCGCCTCCTTGAGGATGACGATCCGTCCGCTACGGTGATCGGTGGCCTTGTAAACTCCTCCACCGTTGGAGAAGTGAACGGCCTCTGTCACCTGGTAAGGGAATTCGTCGGTGATGGGCCGCCGATGGCGCTCGATGTGGGGCCGCAGGAAGTCAGGCGGCTCGACCCAAGCAGGGGGAGAGAAGACGACGTCTCTGGGGTCGGGCTCCAACCGGCCGTCCGGATTCTCGATGGATATACGACCGTTGCCCTCACCGTCATCGGACAGCCGCTTGGCGAAGGCTCCGTAGCGTGTGTAGAGAGGCCCGTCCCCCCATCGCACATCGCTGAGGATGTAGGGGCCTTGTTCCCCTTGGAGCTCCTCGCCCAACTCCTTGAGGGTCGTGTGCAACTGCTCTTCGCTGTTCGGATAGATCGTGAACAGCTTCCCGCTTGCCACACGGGGAGCATATTTGGTGTTCTTACTGCGAAACCTGTCCAGCCCGGGAGTCAGCTTGAAAGCGATTCCTTCGCGAATACAGTAGTTCCACACTCGCGAGGAAATGTCTTCGGCGGTTTCCGGTCGGGCCGAGACAGGAATTTTCCAGCCCTGCATGGGAATGCGGTGGACCTCAGGAAAAAAGGTGACCTCATCG
>CALGOD010000253.1 GCA_937957845.1 uncultured Nocardiopsis sp. | reverse complement strand
GGGCGTCAGCGGGGTCGACGAGGTGTACGTGGCGGTGCGCGGCAACGTGATCCGGCTGCACGTGCGCACAGGGATGCGCGACGCGGTGGGGCTGCCCGGCGAGGTGACCGCGGCGGTGGAACGGCGGTTGGAGGAACTGGCGCCGCTGTGCAGCATACGGATCCTCACCCACGTGCGGTACGCGGAGGGGTGACCATGGCCGGTGACAGGGCGCGAAGGTCCGCCAGGGGGAACCGGTGGGGGCTGGTGACCGTGGGCACGGTGCTCCTCACCATCGGACTGGGCTCACTCGGCGCCGGGCACGGTCTTTTCGGCGCGGAGTCGGCCGACAGCGTGCTGCTCGGTCCTTCGGCCCAAGAGGTGCTCGGTCTGCGGTGGACACCCTACGTGGCGGTCGCGGCGGCCCTCATCGCCGCCTTCCTGGCCCTGCGTTGGCTGCTGGCCCAGGGACTCAACGACACGGTGGGGCACCTGGTGCTGGAACGCGGGGGAACCGGTCGGGTGGAGATGGCGGAGAACGTGGCGCGCGGAGCCCTGGAACAGGAGGTCGCCGCCTACCCCGGGGTACGCCGCGCCCGTGCGCGCCTGACCGAGTCCGCCGACGCCCCGCACCTGCGGCTCGCGCTGACCCTGGAGGAGGACGCGGACGTGGCCGAGGTGTGGCGGCGGGTCCGCGCCGAGGCCCTGGCGAACCTGAGGCGGACGCTCGACCTGGACCGGTTGCCCACCGTGGTGCGGATGTCGATGACCGCACCGGCCAAGACTCCGAGACGCAACCTGGTCTGAGCCGTCGGAGCACGGAATCTCTCCGTGTCCTGCCGTGCCCGGTGTCCGGAAACGGCCAGTTGCGCGGAGCGGGACACGGGACGTGAGGCGCTACGCTGTCCGCTGTCGATGCCGGCCCACCCCTTGGACGCCCCCATGACCTCCTGCCCCCTCTGTCAGAAGCCGGACCAGATCACAAGCGTGCAGGCGATCGTGCGTTCGGGAAGCAGTGAGACCTCGGGCACGGGGACGACGTGGCACCCTGGAGCCACCGGGTACGTCGGCTCCACCTCGATACACGTGGGACCCTCCCTCAGTACCCACCGGTTCCACTCGCACAGCCAGACCCACCTGGCGCGGGCGCTGGACCTGTGGCTGGAGCAGCCACCGGAGCGGTTCCGGCTCGACCTGGGACTCCTCACGCTGTTCCTCGCAGTGCTGGGCTCGGGCGCCGTGGACTCCATGACGAGGATGCTGATGTTCCTCGTCCTCCTGGTCACGGTGTTCGGCCTGGTGGTCCGACGCTTCGCCCCCAGGGCCGGTGTGCTCGCGGGACTGGCCGCTCTCGGCGCCATCCTGTACCTGCTCTCCCGGCCGGAGCCGCTCGACGGTTTCGTGCGGATCGTGGTCGTGGCCGCCCCGGTCGTGTCCGTGGTCGCCCTGGGAAGCTGGCTCTGGGCCTGGATCGGCTACCGTCGGCGCGCGCCGCTGCGAGAGCACCTGTACCGGGTGTGGTCGCGGTTGCTCTACTGTTCCCGTGACCACAGGGTGTTCGATCCCGAGACCGGTGTGCACACCGACCCCGGGGACGTCAACGTGCTGCTCCACGCCCACCGACCGGGGCGGCACTGACCGGTACTCGACGATGCCGGCGGCCGGACCGCCGCGCGAGGTCTCCTTGTCGTGCATGGTCGTGACGACCTTGTCCAGTGCGACCCACTGGAACGAGACACCACGGGGTGACGCTTCTTCCTCATTCCCAGCCGTCGTCTTCGGTCTCCGCGTGGACGATCCGCTCCGCTTCCAGGACGGCCTGGTCCTGGAGCGTTCGCATGTAGTAGTGCTCGTCCTTCATGAGCTCGAGGCTGTAGAAGAGCTGGTTCAGCAGACGGTGGCCCTTGAGTTCTTCGGGGATCAGGCAGGAGCGCTTCGCCAGTTCGACACCGAATTCCGTGAGGGTGGGCGCGTACGCGTCTTGGGTGGATCTGGTCAAGCCGTGCACGGAGAAGGTCCAGCGGTTCATGCCCTGATCACTCAGGACGTAGTACTCGGAGGCATCGACGTTGACCTGCAACGGAAGTCTGACGGCGAGGCCGTGATGGACACGTCGCCAGGGCGGTTCCGGGCCGAAGTGGTGTAGATCGGAGAAGAGCGTCTTACGCAGCCGCGAGTATTCGTCGGCCAGCCGGGTCAGCCCCGTGGTCAGGTTGAGCACGTCCATGTCGTTGTCGCACCAGCCGATGCCCGAGCGGAACCTCTCCCAGTCGGCGAGTACCCGTCCGTGAATCTCTTGCCTCAACGCTTTCGGCAGGTGGTAGGTCGTGTCGATGGTCTCAAGGGCGAATCCGATGCCGTCGTGGAGCCGCGCATATCGCTCTGCCAGGTTCATGGATCGCTTTCCGTTCGTTCCGGACATCCGAACCGTTCGACGCCATGGGCCCGCTACGGGTTCGCCTTTCGTGGATCGGCGATCCCACTCGGGCGAGGTCCGTCGTCAGGGTCCGGTGGAGTCGTCGGGGGAGAGAGGGGTGCTCGGCGAAGAGCGGTTCGGCCAGGGAAGCGCGACGTTCCCGTGTGGTCTGTAGGACCTCGGATCGCAATCGGATCCGTGCGTCGAGGAGCGCCGGCTTCTCCCATGTTCCGCTGGACGCTCAAAGGCGGAAGGCGCACGGGAAGTGATTCCATCGTCTTCCGTGTGATCGAGGGAATGGTGCTGCCGGAGGTGTGCGCGTCGAGCCAGACCCGGAGTCGAGGCAGAGTGAGGTAGTGCACGAGATAGTTCGGGTCGACTTCCGCCGAGGGGCGCAGCCGCAGCAACTGTCCGCTCATCAGCCACCCCTGTTGTCCCTGCTCGACCAGCGCGAATCGGCCGAGAGTACCGGTTCGCGCCGTCACGATGTCGTTCGCCAGTAGGCGGTACCGGTTGCCCAGTTGCGCGGCGTTCTCCT
>CALGOD010000252.1 GCA_937957845.1 uncultured Nocardiopsis sp. | reverse complement strand
CGTGACGTCGATGAAGCTCATGAACATGCCGAGACAGCAGGCCACCAACAGGCCCACTGGTCGGGCCGGCCCTGTGGGAGGGGACACGGTCGGGGCGGACGAGCGGTCACCGCTCGCCTGAGGAGTGGCCATCTGCGTCTCTCCGTCCCGGGGCGGGATCGCGCCCCTTCTGCTCCAAGCCCTCACGGGCATCACACGAGAGCGCTGTTCCTGTCCGTTCGAGCATGCAGCCCGACACCGCTCAGCGTTCTGTCTGGAGCGGAGCCTGGCAGGTAAGCATTGACATGTCAAGTCTTACATATGATAGCTTTCATGTCAGAACTGAGAGGTCAAGACTGAGAGGTGGGGTGAGGATGTCCCTGCGCATGGCCCTGCTCGGACTGTTGATCTCCGAAGGAACGGCCAGCGGCTACATCCTGGCCAAGTCCTTCAGCGGGTCGCTCGACCACGTGTGGAAGGCCAGTCACTCGCAGATCTATCCGGAGCTGGTGAAGATGGTCGACGCCGGCCTGGTGGAGGTCAGCGAGGAACACCAACCACGGGGGGCGAAGTACTACACCGCCACGGCGGCGGGTCGCGCCGAGCTCGAACGCTGGATGCTGGAGGTGGAGCCGGCAAGGTCCGTGCGCAACGAGATCGCGCTGCGCTCCTTCCTGCTGTCCCTCCTCACCCCGGAACAGGCCATCTACCTGTTGGAACGGGAAATAGAACACTACGGGACGCGGACGGAACAACTGAACGAACTGCGAAAGGCTCTCGCCGAATCCCCAGGTCAGGGTTTCGGCTACTTCTCTGCCGAACTCGGGTTCCGCATCTCCAGAGCCATCTACGAATGGGCTGAATGGGCGAGGTCAGAGACAGAGAGGCAGGAAGAAGAAAACACACCTGCCGAATGAAGGTTTTATCAACCGCTTAGAGGCCTTCACCACAGAGCGACAGGCATGGTACGCTCCGAGCGCGAAAAACAATTCACCACGGAGCATTCATGCAGGAAATAATCCTCAGTGACACCAGCAGGAATATCGCAGGCGTAGTCCTGATAACCATCGTCACGATCGAGGTCGGAGGCTTCTTCCTTCTTCGTCTGGCGAGCGGAAAAAGCCCCTTCACGCCTTTCCAGAAAGCCTTCTTCCGAGCGGGACACGCACATGCGGGCGTCCTGGTCACCCTTAGCCTCATCGGCCTGGTCCTGGCCGACGCCACGGCCCTCGACGGAGCCATCGGCTGGTTGGCCCGAGTAGCCATCCCCGGTGCCGCGATCCTCATTCCCGCCGGTTTCTTCTTCTCTGCCATGGGCAAGGGTGAGATCACCAGGCCGAACCGCTTCATCGCCTTGATATGGGCAGGCGCAGCGATCCTCGCCATCGGCGTCCTGACCCTCGGGATAGGCCTTCTGACGGCTTGACCTGCCTCCCTTCCTTTTCCCTTTCCGCAGGATAGGAAATCTGCGGACTTTTGTTCTACGCAGAACCACAGGCCACCGAAACATCACCAGGCACTTCTGTTTCTTCTCGACAGTCTTTGGGCCCGGAGTCGCACCCCCGCGCCCAAGGATCTCGTGCACAGTCAACGACGGGCCCACGCTCTAAATCCGCCTCGCGGAGCCTCCCCAGCGACGTTAGGAGCCGAGTGTAGTGAGACGGAAAAACGAACGGACTCCGGATCCCTCCAGGATCTCCGGACTCCTGGAACTCTGCCGTGAAGGCCACAAGGAATCCTGGGAAAAGGTCATCCGCACCTTCAGTCCTCTGGTCTGGACGGTCGCACGGTCCCATCGACTATCGGACAGCGACTGTGAGGACGTCTACCAGCTCACATGGCAGCGGCTCCTGGAGAACCTCGACAAGATCACCCAGCCGGAAAGACTCGGGACCTGGCTCGTCACGGTCGCCCGGCGAGAGGCGCTCCTGCACGCGAACAGAGCCCGGCTCCTGGTGTGCGCGGAGGATCCGCAACAGTGGGACCGCCAGCCGGGGCCGGTGGAGGCCACTCCTGAGAACCAGGTGGTGGACCGCACCGGGCACGAGCTGGTCTTGGCGGAGATCCGCAAGCTCCCCGAGCAGCAACAGGCCCTGATCGGTATGCTGTTCACGGATCCCCCACTGCCCTACGAGACCATCTCCCGCGACCTCGGCCTCCCCCGAGGTTCGATCGGCCCCATGCGAAAGCGCATCCTGAGACGCATCCGCGACGGCGTCCACGCCCACCTTGTCCCGGCATCCCCCCTCTAGCCTTGCCCCTTGACACCCCCCAGGACCTGCCCCTCCCCGGGGAACTCTGGAACAGAGTTCATGCATGCGGACCCGCGCCTTGGTGTGGGTCCTGCGGCACATCCTCGAAGAGCACTCCGCGTCACTGGTTAAATTCTCACAGTGGCAGCCGCCAAGGACCAGGGGCCGTCTGTCCACTGCCGGCCGCCTCGTGTGCTCTGCTCCAGAAACCAAGT
>CALGOD010000251.1 GCA_937957845.1 uncultured Nocardiopsis sp. | reverse complement strand
TGTAAGGGCGACCGGTCGGTAACCACGGATCGGAGCACTCGGAAGTGTGCCGGCTCACTCGGCGGGGGCGATGCCCGCCGAGTGGCGGTGGTCAGCCCATGCGGCGCCACTCGGCGTTGGCCCCGCACACCACCAGGCAGGGACGCTCGCCGGGAACGCGTCCCGCGAGCCAGGCGGCGAAGGGTACGGCCGCCGCCGGTTCCGTGGCGATGCGGAACTCCTCCCACAGACGGTCCTGGGCCCGGACGATCTCGGCGTCGTCGACCAGCACCGGCGTCACCGGATGGGTGCTCAACACCTCGAAGGGCACCTCACCCAGGGCCGCGGCGCCCAAGGCGGAGGAGGCCACCGACTCCACCGGCCCCTGCACGGGGTGACCCGCGGCCAGCGCGGAGTGCATGCTCTGGCAGCCCTCGGGCTCCACCCCCACGACCCGGCGGCCCTGCGCCCCCAGACGCACCCCGGCGACCAGCCCGCCGCCGCCCACCGCGACCGCGACGGTGTCGCACTCGGGGGCGTCGGTGGCGATCTCCAGGCCGATCGTGCCCTGTCCGGCGACGACGAGCGGGTCGTCGAAGGCGTGCAGGTAACGCACCCCTTCGGTTTCGGCGCGTTCCCGGGCCGCCTCGGCGGCCACGGCGTAGTGCCGGCCGACCCGGACGATCTCGGCCCCGGTGGCGGCCAACGGCGCCGCCTTGGCCTCGGGAACGGTCTCGGGAACGTAGACCGTGGCCTGGACACCGAGCATCTGGGCCGCGGTCGCCACCCCGAGTCCGTGGTTACCGCCGGAGGCGGTGATCACCCGGTCGGTGTCCGGTCCGCCCAACAGCGCGTTGAGCGCCCCGCGCAACTTGAAGGCCCCCGTGCGCTGCAGGTGTTCGAGCTTGAGCGTCAGCGGCCGTCCGTCGACCTCGGTGTGCAGGACCGGGGTGCGGCGGGCGTAGGGGGCGATGCGTTCGGTGGCCGCACGGACGTCGGTGGCCGTGAGTGCGGCGTGCGCTGTCTTGGGGCTCATGGATACCACTGTGCCGCTACCGGGTGTTAACTTAAAGTTAAGTTTTCTAAAGATACATAAGAAAAAGTTTGTATCCTCCTTTGTTTGAGGGTGGTGGGTGTGGTGCTGGACGCCAACCGATTGCGCGTGCTGGTGGAGATCGCGCACGCCGGGTCGATCGCGGCCGCGGCCGAACGGCTCTCCTTCACCCCGCCAGCCCTGTCCCAGCAGCTCACCAAACTCGAGGGGGAGGTCGGCTGCCGTCTGGTCGAACGCCACCGCACCGGCACCACCCTCACCGAGGCGGGCAGGGTCCTCCTCGGATACGGCGAGCGGGTGTTGGGGGAGCTGCGCGACGCCGAGGCCGCCGTGCGCGCCCTTGCGGGCGTCGCACCCGAACGGCTGTCCCTGGGTGCCTTCGCCAGCGCGGGTAAGGTCCTGCTCCCCGCCACCCTCGCCGCCTTCGGGAACGAACACCCCCAGGTGCGGGTGTCCCTGGCCGACATCGAGCCCCCCGGCGGGTACGACCTGGTCACCTCCGGAGAGCTGGATCTGCTGCTGACCCACCGCTACCCCGGTGTCCCCCTGCCCCGGGCGGGAGGACTGCACCGTGAACGCGTCCTGGTGGACCCGCTGATGGTGGTCGCCCCCACCGGGCACCCGATCACCGACCACGAGCCGTCACTGGCAGAGCTGGCCGGACAGGAGTGGATATGCGGGGCCCCGGGCATCCACAACCGCGTCAGTCTGGAGAGCGCCGCCGCTGCCGCCGGGGTGCGCGTGGACGTGGTCTATGAGACCCGGGACTACGAGGTGGCCCTCGCCCTCATCGAGGCCGGTGTGGGGGTGGCCCTGGTCCCCCTCAGCATCCTGGGCGCGGCCCGCGCGGGGGGCTGGGTGAGCCGTCCCCTGCGCGACGTCCGGCTGGCCCGCGAGATCTACGCGGTGCACCGCCCCCGGCCACCGGAGCCGGTCCCCGCCATGGTCGAGGTCCTGCGTGGTGTCGCGGGTCGGGCGCTGGGACCGGGCGTCCCCGGGGGCCGGGGCGCCGGAGAAGGCTGAGGACACCGACCCTCACAGCGGCGGGGCGCCCGGCGGGGTGGGCGCGCTCCAGCGGTACATCAGGGCCAGCAGCCGCACGGTGAAGCACAGGACCGCCCCCACCACGGAGATCCAGCCCCAGGTCAGCCCGACGGTGTAGGCGAGGGCGACCAGACCCGCGCCGATCAGGGCCGGGATCGCGTACAGATGCGAGTTCGAGCTGAGCACGGTCGGGACCCGGTTGAGCAGCACGTCGCGGATGGTTCCGCCGCCCACACCCGTCAGGACGCCCAGGAGGGTGGCCTGCAACGGGCCGAAACCCAACTCCAGGGCCTTGGTCACGCCGATCACCGCGAACAGGCTCAGCCCCGCCGCGTCGAAGATCAGGATGGGCTTGGCCAGGTGGGTGAGTTGGCGGCTGAGGAAGAAGGCGGTGGTGGCGCCCAACAGGGCGGTGCAGATGTAACGCCAGTCCTGGAAGGTCTCGGGGGTCACCCCGAGCAGCAGGTCCCGTATGATGCCGCCTCCCAGAGCGGTCACCAGGCCCAGGGACATGACACCGACGATGTCCACGCGTGCGGTGCGGATGGCGGTCAGCGCCCCGTCGATGGCGAAGGCGAGGATGCCGATGAGGTCGAGGATGATGATCAGCGTCTTGGTGGACATGGGCATGTGCCGGGGCGGCGGTTCCTTCCGTTCGACCGGGTCCCGACCGGCCATTCCACCACGAACCCCTCGTGCCGGGCGTCCCGCTACGCGCCCTGCCCCCGATCGTGCCCGGGGCCCCGTGAGACCACCGACGGCGTGTCGGCCCTTCCCCGTGATCGGGCGACGGAGAACATCGGAGGCGAACGGGAAACGGGCGGGGTGAGGGCGTATGCGGCACAGGGACGTGGTCGTCATCGGTATGGGTCCGGGCGGTGAGACCGTCGCGGAGCGATTGCTCTCCGCGGGTAAGGACGTGGCGGTGGTCGAGCGTGAGCTCATCGGCGGTGAGTGCGGTTACTGGGCCTGTGTCCCCACCAAGGTGCTACTGCGTCCCCCCGGGGTGAGGAGGGAGGCCGAGGACGCGGCCGGGATCACCCGTCCGGACCTGGACTGGCCGGGGCTGCGAGCCTATCGCGACCAGATGGTCCGCCACCTCGACGACTCCGCGCAGGCCGAGGAGTACCGGCGGCGAGGAGCCCTGGTGTTCAAGGGAGGGGCGCGCCTGACCGGCCGCGACCCGTGGCGTGTGGAGGTGGGGGACACCGAGATCACCGCCGACCATGTGGTGGTGGCCACGGGTTCGGAGGCCGTGCGACCACCGATCGAGGGTCTGGAGGACCTGGACGCCTCGGTGGTGTGGACCAACCGGGAGGCCACCTCCCTCACCCGGATCCCCGAACGGGCGATCGTGGTCGGCGGCAGCGCCGTGGGCGTGGAACTGGGGCAGTTCCTGGCCCGGATGGGCTCGCGGGTGACCCTCGTCCAACGCGGCCCCCGCCTGATGGGCCGGGAGGAACCCCGACTGAGCTCCTTGGTCGGTGACCAGTTCGAACAGGACGGCATCACCGTGCACCTGAACACCGAGGTCTCCTCCGTGGCCCATGACGGCGAGGGGGTCCAGGCCACCCTGGACGACGGTGGGCGGGTGCGCGCCGACGTGGTGGTGCTCGCCACCGGACGTCGTCCCCGCACCCACGGGCTCGGGCTGGAGGAGATGGGCGTGCGGACGGACCACGGCGCCCTCCTGGTCGACGAGCGCTGCCAGGCCGCACCGGGGCTGTGGGGAGTCGGCGACGTGACCGCGAAGGCGATGTTCACCCACGTGGCCAAGTACCAGGGGCGCGTGGTCGTCGACGGCATCCTGGGCCGTGGCCGCAGGGCCGACTACACCGCCGCGCCGCGCGTGGTCTTCTCCTACCCCGAGATCGCGGGCGTGGGCCTCACCGAAGAGCAGGCCAGGGAGCGGGGCATCGACACCGTCACCACCGAGGTGGACCTGCCCGAGAACCTGGTCCGGCCCTGGACCCATGAGCCCGATCCACGCGGCACCCTCGGCCTGGTGGCCGACCGCGAACGAGGGGTGCTCGTGGGGGCGTGGGCGTTCGGGCCGATGGCCGGCGAGTGGATCCACACCGCCGCGCTCGCCGTCCGTACCGGCCTGCCGGTCGCGGTCCTGAGCGACACGATCCCGCAGTTCCCGACCTTCAACGAGGCCTACCTCATCGCGGTGGACCAGCTCGACCTGTGAGGTCGGCACGGCCCCCGCCTCAGCCCCCGGTCGCGGCCAGGGCCGCGGCCTCCTCGGCCTCCACGCTCTGGTTCCATTCGGCCTTGGAGGCCTGCCAGCCGTCCTCGTCGCGGCCCGCCCTCCAGTAGCCCGAGATCGACAGCCGCTCCTTGGGAAGGCCGTGGTCCACGCGCAGCAGACGGCGCAGATCGCGGACGAAGGCGGCCTCACCGTGCACGAAGGCGTGGACGCTTCCCTCGGGGAAGTCCAGGGAACGAACGGCCGGGACCAGGAGCGAGCCCACGGGCCGGTCCCCACGGTGCAGCCAGCGCACGTGCACGTTCTCGCCGCCGGCGAGCCCGATCTCCTCCTCAGGACCGCCGACCTCCACGAACACGTGGGCGGTGGCGTGGGGCGCGAGCCGTTCCACGGCGGCGGCGATGGCGGGAAGGGCGCTCTCGTCACCGGCCAGCAGATGCCAGTCGGCCTCGGGGTCGGGGGAGTAGCCACCGCCCGGGCCCAGCAACCGCAGCCGGTCGCCGGGCTCGGCGCCGGCGGCCCACACCCCGGCCAGACCCTTGTCTCCGTGGTGGACGAAGTCAAGGGTGAGCCGCAGGGCCTCGGGATCCCAGGAACGCACGGTGTAGGTGCGGGTGACCGGCCACTCCTGGCGGGGCCGCTCGGCACGGACCCGGTCCAGGTCGAAGGGCTCGATGTCGCCGAGGGCGGGCGGCGGGAAGAGCAGCTTGACGTAGCTGTCGGTGTGTCCACGGGTGGCGAAGGCCGACAGTCCCTCCCCGCCGAGCACGACCCGGATCATGCGCGTTGTGAGCCACTCGACGCTCTCCACCCGGCCGGTGTGGACGGTTCTGCTCCTGCGTTCCCTCTGCTGGGCCACGAAGCCCTCCTTTTCCGGGTCAGGTTAGCCAACCCTAAGTAAGGCACACCGTAGGACAGGGGGCGATAAAGGGCAAAACCATGCCGAGGTGGGGGTCCTCCTCAGGCCGCGTCGGGACGATCCTGCTCGGGGCTCTGGTCGGGGCGGGTGAACACCGAGTGCAACCGGTGGTCCTGTTCGCGGATCCCCGTGCGCAACGCCGCCAACCAGGCCGCACCGCCCGCCGTGCACCCGGCCATGGTGATCGAGGATCTGGCCGCACCCAACGCGAGCTTGCGCGTGAGCGCGGCGCGCACCGGCTCCGACCCGGCCAGGACCCCGCCCACCAGCACCACGGGCAGTCTCTCGCCGGGACTGCGCACCTGATGCACCGAGCGCGCCAGGTGCCCGGCGGCGGCCTCCACGATCACCTTGGCCGCCGGATCCCCCGACTCGTGGGCCTGGCTGACCAGTGGGGCGAGTTCGGCGAGTGCGACCGGGGCCGTGGCCGTCAGGGCGCGGGCGAAGTCGCGGGCGTGCTCCTCGGGCAGGCGGCTCCGGCCTTTCGTCGACTCATGTCCGGAGAGGACTCGTTCGGACACCGCACGCGCCAGTGGGCTGAGTTCCGCGCCCCGGGACAGCTGCCGTGCCGTCTCCCGGGCCGCCTGGTGACCCATCCAGAATCCGGAGCCCTCGTCGCCGATCAACCAGCCCATCCCGTCGGCCGAGCGGGCCCGCTCGCGTCCCTCGATGCGGGTGGCGATCGCCCCGGTGCCGGCGATGAGCACCGTGCCGTCGGCCGCCGGGGTCCCCGAGGCGAAGGCGACCTCGTCGTCGCCGGTGAACACCCCGCATCCCGAAGGCAGGCCCGCATCGATCAGCGCGCGTGCCATCCGGTCGCGCACGTCCTCCTCCCGCAGGGAGGAGACCCCGGCCAGACCGACCACGGCGGCGGCGACGGTCCGGCGCGCACGGGCACCGGCCTGGTCCAAGGCGAGACCGACCGCCTCGGAGAGCCGCTCCGCGGCCGTCCGCGCACCGTGGGCGTTGGGATTGGAACCCTCGGTCCTGGCCTCGCCGACCCGCTCTCCTGACAGAGTGGTCACCAGAGCCCGTGTGGTGGTCCCTCCCGCGTCCACCCCCACCACGAATCTGTCCTGACCGTCGTGGTCGGAGGAGTCGGACCGGGCCGGGGAAGAAGAGGTCGTAGTACGTGTCGCAGAGAAAAGGTGCCCCGGGAAGGAGCAGGTTACTCACCCGCTCCGACGAAGGA
>CALGOD010000250.1 GCA_937957845.1 uncultured Nocardiopsis sp. | reverse complement strand
CGTGCTCGCCTCAGCATTCACCGCGAATGGCATCGCCGCAATAGCAGGAATCTGACCACATAAGGTCACAGGGGGATACGTTTGAGTCACGATGCAGAGGGGTAGTCCAGTCCGACCGGGTAGGGTCGTCAGGTTTCAGGGGTGAGCGATCTCGGGAATCTTCGGTGTCTCAAGGCCCTGGCCGGCGATGCTCGCCACGTCGCCGCGGGCGGGGCGCTGCCCTGGACCCTTCTGAACCGGGTGCCTCGACGCGCTTCCTGTTGTTGCCGCGAATCCGGCGCGGCTTCGTGGGCTCGTGGCACGCCGACCTCGCGTATCCAGCGGATTCCTGCCGCGCTCCGGCAGGGCCCAAATTAGCTCCATTGTGGCTCCGATGCCCTGAAACCCCGTGATCGACGGTGGTCTTCCGTGGTCTCTGGTGGCACGACACCGCCGGGGCAGGCCGGAACAAATCACCAAAAATGGGCGAAGCACACGCCATCCCGTGGACTTTTCATCCGTGGGTTCCGGGTTCGATCCCCGGGGGCTCACCCATGAAACCCCAGTTCAGGGGGCCTTTCCAAGGCCCTCGACCTGGGGTTCTCGCGTGCCCGGGCCCCTGTGATCGCTCCGCACATGCTCTTATGTCCGGGCCGAGTCTCTGCCTCGCGGGAACGCTCGTCCTTGGATGCTCTATCCGCGGGGATGACACCGCCAGACACCGTGACGCTCCCGTGAGCCCGCAAGAGGCCTGTCACACCGCCCGACCCCCAGCGTGGCTCCAGGTCAGGCTCAGGGGATGGGACAGGGAAGAACGAAGACCTACTCGAGCAACGATCGCCGCTGAAGAATCAGGTTTGACCCGGCCGCCCGCAAGAACGTAACGTCTGCCGGTTCAAGCCGAGAAACCGAGCATCGGCGGATGCATTTCATCGATCGGCCTCGCTCCTCTCGCACCATCACCCCCTCCTCTAGAAGAAACTCATGCCGATACGCGGTATCGCCTTCGCGCACATATCCTTCCTCGCGCTCTCCGTGCTCCTGTCGTTCCTTGTCGCCCGCGAGCTTTTGGAAGCCACACCGGATCCCCAGGCGACACTCGTGCAGGTGCGGGGCGACGATACGTCAGCCGGGCAGGAAGGTGTCTCGGAGGCGATCGCCTCCTTCGCCGAAGCACAACGGGTGAACATCGCCCTGGAAACCGCTGATGTGCGTGATCCAGGAGGTCTACGCCATCTCCACATGGTCGTGGGAGACCCTCGACAGCCTGGCGGTTCTTGGCTTGACGAAGGCTATCCCGGCCTCTCCTCGACCTACCGGACCGAGGTTCACCCGTGGCATGAGGCCGCTGGTCTGGATCCGCGCGGCACCTACCACATCTTCGGAGAGGAGGACAGCGCGACGGCCTTCCTCGACGCCATGGCCGTGTACGGGCTAGACGGCTACGTCGCTCCCGAATACCAGACGGTCGAGTGGTTCCAGATCGTCCGAGACGCCGCGCTGTTCGACGCCTTCACCGTCGCCCTCCTGTGCGGAGTCATCGGTATCGCCACCAGCGTGTTGCTCAACGCCCGGGCCTACGCCGTCCTGCGGTTGCACGGCATGTCACCGTCCCGCATCCTTCTGCGTGACTTGGGACGGCTCGCACCGTACTGGTCGGCCGCCGCCGCGATCATCGCGATGCTCACCGCGGTGCTCCTGTACGTTCACGGAGCCCTGCCGCGTTGGGGGCTGCTCCTGGAGGTGTCCTTGTTCTACCTCTCGGCGTTCGGCATCGCAGGGATCTTCGCACACGTCGCCGCACTGGCGCTGGTGCACGCCACAGACGTCCTTCCTGCCCTCAAGGGCAGGCTGGCCGCACGAGCGGCCACCATCTCCACCTACGCCGTCCGTGTCCCCGCCCTGGTCCTCGTCCTCGGGCTGATGGCGAGTCTGACTCTGAGCCTTCAGGTCCTCCAAGGCCGAAGCCAAGCCCACGAGGCCTTCATCGAGGCCGGTGACATCTCCCGGTTCCACTTCTCCCAGGCGGCGGACGAGTTGCACGAGCGGGAGGTGACACAGGCGTTCGGTGAGTCGCTCCGCACTCTGGACGGTCAAGGGCGACTTCTTCTGGCGGCGCCCGGCGACAGCGGTTCCGTCCTGCGTACGGCGGCCGTGCCCGAGAAGTCGGCCGTGATCGTCGTCAACGACACGTACCTGCAACGGCATCCCGTCCTGAACCCTGTGGGAGAGCCGTACGGCCTCTCCTCCAGTAGCGATGAGATACGCGTCCTGATCCCTGAGACCCACACGGACCTGACGGACGTTCTCGAGGAGGAGGTCGCACGCTGGCTGCGTGAGTCCTGGGAGGAGAACAACGGTGTGCCGCCGCGATTTCGGGTGGAGACGGCGCCCAGCCAGGCCGGGCAACGGTTGTTCACCTACGGTGCCACCTACCTGGGAACCCAGAACGACGTGCCCTTCGTGCAGGATCCCGTGATCATCGCCGTGCCCAACGGTTCCCCGGCTCTGCATCCCTTCGTCCACTACCACTCCTACGCCACCATGGGAGCGGCCCTCACCCTCGACCAGGAGAGCGTCCTAGAGGTCGTGGAAGAGCGGACACTGTCCGCCCACGTCGACAGTGTCCAACCGGTGGCGCTGGCCGCCGCCGATGAGTACCGGCAGGTCTCCGCCCAGGTCCGCATGGAAGCGGCGACCCTCATCGCCGCGTTCTGCGTCCTCCTCGTCACCGGGATCACCGTATGCGCCGTCCACACCCGGGCGCATGGCCGGCTGATCTTGGTCCGATACCTCCATGGTCGGCGTTTCCTGACCACACACCGGTCACTGGTGGTCCTGGAAGCGGTACTCGCCGTCCTCTTCGTCGGGTGGGCCGTGTGGGACACGAGGGGGCAATTGGCGTTCTTCGAGAGCTCCCCGTCGACGGTTCCGCCTGACACCGTCATGAGGGCCGTGGCTCTGGGACCCTTCATGGCGGTGGGGATCTCCGTGGCGAGTCTGGGACTGATGGTGGCGGTGCTGGCGCTCTTCCACCGTCGCATCGTGCGTGAGACATCGGCTGCCGCGTAGTCGAGCACCGCGTTCCAGCAGTCGTCGGCGCGCGTAGGCGTCGGCCACTGGTCAGGGTTCCGGGCCCCACAGAGCCCTGCCGTCATTCGTGCGAGGCACGATCACGGCGACCGACCGAGAGCGGCGGTCACGCGGGACCTTCCAGGTCTTCACTCGGCGAAAGCGGGCTCCACCCGGACACGGACCTGCTCGCGGAACTCATCGTGATCCCGCTTCCGACCCGGGAGTTCCTCCTCAGTGATCGCACCGGCCATGACCACGAGCGTCCCATCGTCGATCAGCCCACCAGACGCAGGTCTTCGCGCCGACTCGCACACTTGACACTGCCGGTCGAGAAGACGATCTCCAGTCCGACACGGCCGGCGCCGGCTTCGAACCTCTCATGCACCGCGACGACGGGCTCTCCCACATGAGGGGCGAACGGCGACTCATGTGCCCATGGTGCGACCTTCACGATGCCGTGTTCGCCCATGTCGTCACCGGAGTGGGGTGCGGCGTCATCCACGATCAGGCAGCAGTCGGAACCGGTCGTCAGGTGAATGGTGTCGTCGAGGTCGTCGATGAGCCAGATCTCGATCGGGTCGGTCGCGTCCTGGTCAACGTGCCTGTGCCACGCGGCCATGACCTGCCGCACGCTGCGCCCGACCAGACCCGCGGGGTCCACCCCCGCTCCGTGCAGCGGACAATCGCGTCGCGTAACCGACATCACCCGACGACCGTACTCGGCATCGCGCTCGAGGGACCACAGGGATGACGGGACGGCTCTTACGACGACATCGCTTCCGGGGCTGGAAGAACCCTCGAAAACCGTTCCAGGAGCGTTGTCGCCCCACAGAAACGGGACCGGCCGAGCGCCGAGTTTGTGCAGGTAGACGGAGGGTAGTCGCAAAAACCACATCCGCACCGACGGCGTCTTCAGGGGCCGTCCGCGAAGACCACCATGCCCGACCGGACATGGTGATCGATTTTTGTTGGGGGTCAGATGAGCGTAGAGCCCGAGCGCGTGGTCCTTCCCATTCCGGATCGGCGGCCGGCCGGTACGCCGGAGGTCAGCCTGGAGCAGGAGGACCTGTCGTTCAAACCCATCACGCCGCTACGGCCTCCCGAGGGTGCGCCGAACATCCTGCTGGTGTTGCTCGACGACGCGGGGTTCGGATCGAGCAGCGCCTTCGGCGGTCCGTGTCGAACGCCGACGTTCGAACGGCTCGCCGCGAACGGTCTGCGCTACACCCGTTTCCACACGACGGCGATGTGCTCTCCGACCAGGCAGGCCCTGTTGACCGGGCGCAACCACCATTCGGTGGGGATGGGCGCGGTGTCGGACATGGCCACGACCGCGCCCGGGTACACGTCGCTGCGGCCCAACACCGCGGCGACGATCGCGGAGGTGCTGCGTCTGAACGGGTACTCCACCTCCCAGTTCGGCAAGTGCCACGAGGTCCCGACGTGGGAGTGGAGTCCGATGGGCCCGTTCGACCGCTGGCCGACGGGCAGCGGGTTCGAGTACTTCTACGGTTTCATCGGTGGGGAGACCAGCCCGTTCCATCCGAGCCTGACCGAGGGCACAACTCCGGTGGAGCCGGACCGGTCGCCGGAGGAGGGCTACCACCTCAGTGAGGACCTCGCCTCCAAGGCGCGACGCTGGTTGGGCCAGCAGCGGGCACTCGCTCCGGACAGGCCGTTCTTCCTGTACTTCGCCCCGGGTGCGACGCACGCCCCGATCCACGTGCCCGAGGACTGGCGGGACCGTTACGCCGGCGAATTCGACCAGGGGTGGGACGCCGTCCGGGAGGAGACCTTCGCCCGGCAGAAACAGCTCGGGATCATCCCACAGGACAGTGAGTTGACCCCTCGCCCCGAGGGCATCCCCGCGTGGTCGCGGATGCCCGATGAGATGAAGCCGGTATTGACCAGGCAGATGGAGCTCTACGCGGCCTTCCTCGAACACACCGACCACTGTCTGGGGCAGGTGGTGGAAAGACTCGAACAACTGGGGGAGCTCGACAACACGCTCATCTTCCTCATCACCGGTGACAACGGCGCCTCGGGCGAGGGCACGTTGAACGGCACCTGGAACGAGGCGCTGACGATGACCGGTATGACCCATGTGGAGACCCCGGAGTTCCTCCGGGACAAGCTCGACACGTTCGGCACCCCGGAGTCGTATCCGCAGTACTCGCTCGGCTGGGCGCACGCCATGGACACCCCCTACCAGTGGACGAAGCGGATCGCGTCGCACTGGGGCGGCAGCCGCAACGGTCTGATCGTCCACTGGCCGCGTGGCATCACGGCGCGGGGCGAGACGCGCCATCAGTTCCACCACGTCATCGACTTCGCGCCCACCTGTCTGGAGGTCGCCGATCTTCCCGAACCTCAGATCGTCAACGGTGTCACCCAACAGCCTGTCGCCGGTGTCAGCATGGCCTACAGCTTCGACGCCGCGGACGCACCGGAGCGGCGCGAGACGCAGTACTTCGAGATCCTCGGCAACCGGGGCATCTACCACAAGGGCTGGACCGCCGTCACCGCCCATGAACCGCCGGTGCCGGACTGGCCTCACCGCGATTTCGACGAGGACGTGTGGGAGCTCTACGACACGACCACCGACTGGACCCAGGCACGCGACCTGGCGGCCGAGCGGCCGGAGAAGCTCGCCGAGTTGCAGCGTCTGTTCCTGATCGAGGCGGCCAAGTACGACGTGCTCCCGCTCGACGACCGGGCCGCCGAACGGGCCGATCCCGACAGTGCGGGACGTCCGCTCCTGGCCCGTGGTGACCGGCAGCGGCTGTACCGCGGCATCGGCCGGCTGAACGCGTTCTCCGTGATCAACATCAAGAACAAGTCCCACCACGTGACGGCGGAGATCGTCGTGCCCGCCGGCGGATGCGAGGGCGTCATCGCGGCCCAGGGAGGTCTCCCCGGTGGCTGGGCGCTCTACGCCAAGAACAACCGTCCGGTGTACTGCTACAACTTCTACGGCGTCGACCGCTTCCACGTCGAAGGCACCGAACCTCTTCCCGAAGGCACCCACCATCTGCGGATGGAGTTCGACTACGACGGCGGGGGCGTGGCCAAGGGCGGCACGGTACGTCTGTTGGTCGACGACCGGCAGGTCGGCCAGGGCCGGGTCGAGCACACCCAACCGTTGCCCTTCGCCTCGGACGAGCCCTTCGAGATCGGCCGTGACCAGGGTTCCTCGGTCACCTCGGACTACACCGTCCACGAGTTCACCGGAGAGGTGAACTGGGTGGAGATCGCCATTCCCGTGGGTTCCCACGACTACGACACCGAGATCACCAAGGGTGAGCGGATGCGGGCCGCCCTCGTCACGGAGTAGGGGATCCCACGTGGCACGGACCCATGCGGAGGGGGATCATGTTCGAGTTTCTCACGGTGGTGCTCGACATCGCGATCGTGGTGTTCGCGGCCAGTTCCATGTTCTCGGTGGGGCTCGGCCACACCCTCGGTGAGGTCGTCGGGCCGCTGAGGCACGCGCGCAACGTCCTGCGCGCGTTGATGTCGAACTTCGTGCTCGTACCGGCGTTGGCGCTCCTGATCCTACGGATCGTGCCTTTGGAGGGTTCCCTGGAGGTCGGCCTCGTGCTGATCGCCGTGGCCGCCGGGGCGCCGTTCGTCATCAAACTGAGCGAGGTCGCCGGCGCCGACAGCGGCCTGACCGCCACGCTACTCATCCTCGTGCTGCCGGTGACCGTCCTGTACATGCCCTTGGTGGTTCCGGTGCTGCTGCCGGGAATCGCGGCGCCGGCGGACGCCATCGCCCGACCGCTCCTGATGACCATGCTCATACCGCTGGGGGTGGGATTGCTCATACACACCCTGTGGCCGAAAGGGGCCCTGCGCATACGACCGTTGCTGGGACCCCTGTCCAACGTCGCGCTGGTCGTGGTGGTGCTGACCACCCTGGTCGCGCACTTCGACGCGATCACGGGCATCGGTTGGAGGGCGCTCGTCGCGACCGCGCTCCTCGTCGCGGGCGCGTTCCTGCTCGGGTACCTCATGGGCGGCGGTGACCACCGCAACCGTGAGGTCCTCGGTCTCGGTACCGGTCAGCGCAATGTCGCAGCCGCGACCATCGTCGCCTCCCAGGCCGTGAAAGACCCCGCCACCATCAGCATGGTCATCGTCGGCTTCATTGTCGGCCTGGCGATCCTCTTCCCCACCGCCCGACTGCTCTCTCGCAGCGGGAGCGGTGGCGGCGGGCGGCCGCGGTGAGGGTGCCCGCGCACGTCCGCGCATTCGGTGGGGCCCGTTCCGGGAGAACCGATCACCGCCGAGTTCGACCGTCTGACCGCTCGAGCCGCAGGCCCGGCCCGACGGCCTGGTACTGCCGTCCTGGCCCCACGGGCACCGTGCGTTCGCCGACAAGCGTCCTGTCGGCCCGCTACGGACCCGCGGCCGTGCTCGGAGGACCGAACGGATCTCGGACGATCATCGGCGGCCAGGCTTCCGACGCTTCCATCCGCACGACCCAAGGCTCGCACCGATGACTGAGAAGCCCGCTGCGAACCTGCCCGGCCTCGGCTACCTACGATCGGCGGTGAGGTACGCCTCCCGCAGGACGCCGGGCCCCGCGACCCTGCGTCACGACGGGGTGGCCGGGGTGACGGTGACGGTCAGTTCCATACCCGACGGCTTGGCGAACGGTCTGTTGGCGGGAACGAACCCGATCTTCGGGCTCTACGCCAACATGGTGGGCCCCGTCGTGGGAGGGTTGCTGTCCAGCAGTCGCCTGATGGTGATCAACAGCACCAGCGCCACCGCGCTCGTCGCGGGTCAGGCACTGGCGGGCACGTCATCCGACGACGGTTCCGCGTTGTTCCTCACGGTGATGCTGGCCGGCGTCATCGCCGTCCTGTTCGGGGTGCTGCGCCTCGGTCGGCTCACCGACTTCGTCTCGTTCTCGGTCATGACGGGGTTCATCTCCGGTATCGCCGTGCTGCTCGTCCTCAGCCAGCTCCCCACGGTGAGCGGGTTCGAGTCCACCGCGGAGGGCACGACGGCACGGGCGTTGGACCTGCTCCGCAACGTGGACCAGATCCACCTTCCCTCGCTCGCCGTGGCGGGGTTCGCCCTCGCTCTCGTCCTGGGGTTACGCCCGACCCCGCTGAACAAGATCGCCAGCCTGGTGGCGGTCGCCGTTCCCACCACAGTGGTACTCCTCCTCTCCGTCGACGATGTGGCGATGGTGCGGGACGTCGGTGAGATCCAAGGCGGTCTACCGATGCCTCGGCTTCCCGACATCGGCGACTTCTCGGTCGACGTCGTCACAGGGGCCTTCTCGATAGCGTTGATCGCCCTCGTCCAGGGCGCGGGTGTCAGCAAGACCGTTCCCAATCCCGGTGGGGCGCGTAGCAACGCCTCTCGCGACTTCGTCGCGCAGGGAGCCGCGAATCTCGGCGCCGGGCTGTTCGGGGGCCTGCCGGTGGGCGGATCGTTGAGCGGGACGGCGGTCAGTGTCCTCGCCGGAGCCCGTAGACGGTGGGCCGCGATCTTCTCCGGCGTTTCGATGGCCGTCATCGTCGTGGGCATCCCCGAGGTGGTGTCCGTGGTGGTCATGCCCTCGCTGGGAGCCCTGCTGATCGTGGCGGGGGTCAGCAGCGTCAACCCGTCCGAGATCGTCTCCGTGTGGCGTGCGGGCCGGCTGCCCCGTCTGGCGGCCGTCACCACGTTCGTGGCGGTGCTCTTCCTGCCTGTGCAGGTGGCCGTCGGTATCGGAGTGCTGCTGTCGGTCACGTTGTTCGTCAACTCCTCCGCGGTCGACGTCACCGTGATCGAGCAGGTCGAACGATCCGGCCGAAGGGTCGAGGACCGTGCCGCCCCCAAGCAGTTGCCGGACCGGCGGATC
>CALGOD010000249.1 GCA_937957845.1 uncultured Nocardiopsis sp. | reverse complement strand
CACTCGCGGTTCTTGACCAGATCACCGAGCACATCCAGACGGTCGGCCTTGGCGGCGTGCAGCAAAGGGGAGGCATCGAACAGGAAGGGCTCGTCGAAGGAGGTCAACCCGTCAGTCCTCGCTGAGGTCTCGGAGTTCGATCTGGCCGCGCATCATCTCCACGGCGCGCGCGGGGGTGATCGCATTCTCGCGCAGTGCGGCGATCACCGCGGAGGAATACCGCGGAGAGACCCGGATGGAGGCCAGGTCCGGCTGCGGCTTCCACCCCACCGCCTCTCTGAACTCGATCTCCGTGGGCACGCGCAGGCGCAGGCGGCGCAGTTCTTCACGGTTCAACCCCCCGCTGCGCCGCAGTTGGGCGAGTGCCAGACTCCACGACACCCGGTACTCGGCCGCCACCTTGAGCAGCGCGTGCCGTCGATCCTCCTCGTCAGCGGTGTCCAAGACCCCCTGCATGAGGTTCCCCGGCAACAACAACTCGGCGGCGAAGGCCTCCACGACACGTTCCCGTTCCTCGCGGGAGGTGTGCACACCGAGGTCGTTGGAGTATTCATCGCCCAGCACCATGTGCCCCAGCTCGTGGGCGGCGCTGCTGCGTCGTCTTCCTGGTTCCTGGTCCTGGCCGATGACCGCCACCGCGATGCCGGCGTCCACGAGGGAAGCGCCGTCCGATGGAAGCGGAACCACCGCCAAGAACTGGCCGGCCCGCTCACAGGTCTCGGCCACCGACTCGATGGGGGCCTCACCCAGGTCGAGATGTCCGCGCAGCCATCGCGCCGCCGACCGGGCGGAGTCCGGATCGGTGGCCTTGTGCGGGTAGAGCGCCAGGGGGTGTGGACTCAAAGTGCCCAGGTCGATGAGTTGGCGTACGTCCCTCAACCACTGGGCGAGTTCGGCATCACTGCGGTAGGTGTCGCGCGCAGCCGCGCTTTCACCGGGTTCGTCTGTCTCGGCGACGGCCGTCCGGCGCGAGACCACTTCGGGGGTGGGTGCCAGGAAATGCGTGACCGGATATTCGAGCACCCGAGCGATGGCGGTCAACTCCATCGCGTCGACTCGGCGCGTCCCCTTCTCCAACTTGGAGATCATGCTTCGTTCCAGGCCGACCCGGTCGGCCAGGTCCTGCTGGGAGAGGCCGACGGAGGCACGGCTGTCTCGTACACGCTCGCCGATGCTCTCCCAACTCAGCTGTTCCGCCATGTGTGCGATCATCGCACAGTTATCGTCAAAACGGGGTTCTCTCCGCGCATCGTCACAGTGACGATTCTCGCCGGCACCTCGTCAGAGTGACAGACCCGAGCCCGGTTCCTCTCAGACGTGTTCCCTTACGTTCAGGTCAGCTCTTCACCGACGCCGGGACCAGGAAGGTGACCGCCACCGGGAACCACCGCGCCTTACGGTCTGCGTAACGGTGTTTCAGAGCCTCCTGCTCCTGCTTCTTACGTTCGGGGATCTCCTTCAGGCGGGCCTGGAGCGCCTCACGGTCCTGCCGGAGCTGTTCGCGTTCGCGCACCTCGAACAGGCTCACCTGCTCCCAGCGCGGGGTTTCACCCAAGGCCGCCCTGATGCCTTCGACCAGCTCGTCCAGGACCAAGCCGATCGCCTCGACCTCTTCTACACATTTACGGTCCAGGTTCCGCTGCACCGCCTTGAAGCGCTGGCGGGCACGCTGATGCAGGGCGCCGCCCACCGCCTTGTCCAGGGACAGCCACAGGTCGGCCAGCCGTTGGCGAACCGATTCGGGCGCCGAGCGTTCGGTGGCCACCTCCATCCAGCGGCTGATCTCCTCCTCCTTGGCACGTACGAACGCACCCTGTTCGATCCGGCCGCCGGCCAGCAGCACCTCTTCGTGCAGCCGGGTACCCTCCGCACCGGTGACGACCACCCGCCCGTGGGCGACGACGGCCGGCACGCGCAGCACGGCGGACCCCACCACCCGGGCGGTGACCCGGCTCAACTTCGACCCTCGGGACCACAGCTCCTCGCGGAGCAGGGTCAGGCACAGGTCCACCAGAGGGTGCTTGAGGTGCAGCAGCACCAGGTCGTTGCGGCCCACCACCGCGTCCGGGTCGAAGGTGACCAGCCGCTCCACACCAGTGACCGGGTGGGCCAGGCCGCCATTGCGCGCGCTCGCCCAGGCACCGGCCAGTTCCGGCAGACGAAAACATTTGGCCGTAACCCCCTCGGGCGGTTCGGCGTCGATGAGATCCTTGCGGTGGGCCAGGTCCAGGCCGGTGCGGACCACCCGTTCCAAGGTGTCCGGGGTCAGATCGAGGCGGTCGCGGCTCCCGGTGAGCGTGGCCGCCAGTTCCTCCACTCTGCGGTTGAGTTCGCGCTGGGTGCTCAAGCGGGCGACTCCGGCGAGAGAGGCGATCTCGCTGTCGCTCTCTCTCCACTCCGTGCGCCGGCCCAGCATCTTCTGCTCGACTTGGTGGGCGATGACGTCACCGGCGCTCCCCAGGTCCTCACGGATACGGTCGACCTTCTCGGCCGCGGTGCGCAGGAACCCGAGTTCGTCCTCCAGCGAACCGGGCTCGGCGTTCTCCCAACCTTTGGGGACGAAGTGGGTGATCTCCACCCGTTCCGCCCGCTGGCCATGGCGGTCCACCCGGCCGTTGCGCTGCTCCAGCCGGTTGGGGTTCCAGGGGATCTCCCAGTGCAGGATCCGGTGACAGTACCGCTGGAGGTTGATGCCCTCGCTGGCGGAGTCGGTGGCCACCAGAATGCGGACCTTGTCGAGGTCGGGGCGGTCGGTGAAGACGTTCTTGACCCGCTCGCGTTCCTCCGGGTCCTGGCCCCCGTACAGCTGGGCCAGCCGTTCCCCTCCCCTGCCTCCGTATCCGGCTGCGATGAGCCGGTCGCGCAGCCAGCGCTGGGTGTCCCGGTATTCGGTGAAGATGATGACCCGTTCGTCGGTCCACTCCGCCTGCTCCCCCGGCCCCGAGGGTTCCCCGTCGGCGCCGGGGCGGAACAGGAACGGGTCGAGCCAGGAGCGCAAGGCCGCGAACCGTGCGTCCGAACGGCCCTGGGCCTTCTGAGCCCACGAACGCAACCCGGTGAGGAGTTCGTGGCCGGTGAGTCCGGGAGCACTGCGGCTCACCGTGCCGAACACCTCGGCCTCCTGGTACTCCTCCTCGTGTTCGGAGGTGGCCGCCAGTCGCTCTTGCAGGGCCGGCAGGATCTCCTGGGCGGGGACCTGTTCGGCCACGCCGGCCGGAGAGTCCTCCGCCGCATCCTTGGCGTCCATGGTGGCCAGGTGGGTGGTGATAGTGCGGGCGAAGGCCTGCGGTGAGGAGAACAGGCGCTTCTTCAGCAGTGTCGTGACGAAGTCGACCGTGTGCCGACCGCTCTTCCCCACGCGGAGGCGGCGGCTGTCGGCGTACTCCACCAGAGCACGGTGTGCCTTTCGCTCGGACTCGGGGTAGTCCACCTCGGCGTAACCGAGCACCCGCTCGGGGAAGCGGGCGGTACCGTCCCAGCGTCTGGGCAGGTCACGTTTGAGGCGGCGGACCATGGCACGGGCGAGTTGCTCCTCGGAGGGTGGGACCCCTCGCGCGAAACGCTGGTCGTCCAGCAGCTCCAGGAGGGCGGAGAAGGACTCGGGGTAGCCGTTGTGCGGGGTGGCCGACAGGAAGAGGCGGTGCTCGCAATGGGGCGCCAGCTCCCGGATCGCCTTGGTGCGCAGGGAGTCGACCGCGTACTTGCCGCTGCCCGCGGGGGCCACGTTGTGGGCTTCGTCCACCACCAGCAGGTCGATGGTGCGCGGATAGCGGGGGCTGGCGGGCAGGATCTCGCGCAGCATGCGCCGGGGGCGTTCGCGTTTGAGCCAGTCGATGCTGACGATCAGGCGCGGATAGTGGGTCCAAGGGTTGGCGTACAGGCCGCGTTCGCGACGCAGCCAGCGCACCAGGTCGGCGTCGACCACACGAAAGTCCAGGCCGAATTTGTCACGCATCTCGTCGCGCCACTGGGTGGTGAGCCCGGCCGGGCAGACGATGAGCATGG
>CALGOD010000248.1 GCA_937957845.1 uncultured Nocardiopsis sp. | reverse complement strand
CGACGGGGGGGGTGTCGCCCCACCGACCGCTCCCTTGTGGACCCGGGGAAGGGCAGGATGGAGGCATGAGGCTCTTCGTCGCACTGGAACCACCTTCCGAGGTGAGGGAGTCGCTGCGTGCGGCCGTCACCCGAGGGCGGAAGGACGACCAGGCTCTGCGCTGGGCCGGACCCGACGAGTGGCACCTCACCCTGGTCTTCCTCGGCCAGGTGGGCGAGGACCTGCTCCCGGAGATCACCGAGGCCCTGGGTCGTGAGGTCCGCGCGCACCGGCCCTTCCACCTCACCGCCGACGGCTGGGGCACCTTTCCACGCGGCGCTCATCGTTCCTCCGTGCTCTGGGCGGGGCTCGACGGGGACACCGAGGCCCTCGGCGCCCTCGCCGCCGGGATGCGCGCGGCCTCGGCGCGGGTCGGGATACCGGTCGAGGACCGTGCCTACGTGCCGCACATCACGGTCGCACGCAGTCGCCCCGCACGCGACCTCACCGACACCGTGCGCGCTCTGGGGACACTGCCCGACCACAGGTGGCACGTGGACCGGGTACACCTGGTGGAGAGCCGTCCGGGGAGACCGGACCGCTACCGAACCGTGCGGACATGGGCATTAGGCTGGGAATCGGACATCATCTCACTTTCGGAGCGGAACACGTCATGAGCATGCTCACCAACAACCGCAAGCAGCGCTGGCTGCTGCCCGTGGTTCTGGGCTCCATCATGCTCATCGTGGTCCTGGGCGCACTCTTCGGCTGAACCCCGGTTCCCCGACGGCACGGGCGGGAGGACACGGAAGGAACGGTCGGGTGCGGCTCAGGCCGCGGTGGAGGCCAGGTTCACCGCGTGCGAGATCAGCGCCGCGTTGTCCTGCGCGTTCTCGCCGTCGGGCAGACGCATGGTGTCCTCCAGTCCCATGCGGATGTCGTGCCCCGAGGACACCGCGGACTCCAGGATCGGCCAGGCCGTCGCGTCCGCCCCGTGCACCAGACGGGGCTGTCGAACCCTCGCCTTGTCCAACAAGGACAGGATCGTCGCGGCGTTGCGCTGGGCGTCCTCCAACGCGACCTGTGTGGGCTCGACCAGGACCGCCGCCGCGTTCAGCTTGGTGGCCACGAGGATGCGCGCGGCCTCCACGGTCCACACCCCCGCCTCCACGGCGATACGGCGGTCCTCCAGCAGGTGCGCCAGATCCACCGAACCCGCCTCGTGCAGGTTCACCGTCACCGAGTCCGGTAGGGCCGAGGCCGCCCACCTCTGCACGAGGTCGTAGCGCCGCCAAGGATCGGACTCCGCGGACAACGACGTGGTCAGCGACACCGGCACCGACGGACCCTCCTCGCGCAGCTTCTCCATGAGGGGAGCGACCACCTGCGGTTCCAGGGACTCGGCGCCGTCGGAATCGCGCGGGTGGACGTGGATCTCGGTGGCCCCCGCGGCCACCACCGCGTGGGCGTCCGTCACCAACTGGTCCACGGACACGGGCAGGGCGGGGTGCGCCTCGGGACGGCGGTCTCCGTTCAGACAGGCGACGATCCTCATGAGGGCCCTCCTTGCGGTGTTCCGTAAGCCCCATGTGCCCGTTACTACCCGGATACAAGCCATCCGAGTGCTTCCCTGGCAGGATGTGGGCATGAGAACTCCTCTCGCCGCAGCCGTCGCCGTGCTCTGCGTGTTCCTCGCCACGGCTCCCGCACAGGCCTCCCCCGAGGAGTCGAGCGAGTCCGGTGGCCTCGACCACCCGCGAGGAGGAGAGGGGCCGGAGGGTTCGGAGGTGGCCTTCGAGTTCCAGGATCCGCGCATCTCCGAGTCCAGTGGGATCGCGCCCTCCCTACGACACGAGGGCGTGTGGTGGACGCACAACGACAGCGGCGACCACCCCAGCGAGGTGTACGCGGTCGACGAGGAGGGCCGAACGCTCGCCACCGTCTCCCTCCCCCTGGAACGGCGCGACTGGGAGGCGATCTCCGTCGCCGAGGCACCCGACGGAACTCCGTCGGTCTTCGTGGGCGACATCGGCGACAACTTCGGCGGGAGCTGGCCCAGTGTGCGGGTGTACCGGTTCGCGGAACCCGAGGCGCTCGTCGACGCGGTGATCGATCCCGTGGTGTTCACCCTCACCTACGAGGACGGCGGGCGTGACGCGGAGTCGATGATGATCGACCCCCGTGACGGACGGCTGTACGTGGTCTCCAAGGAGTTCGCCGGCGGGCTGTACGCGGCCCCGGAGACCTTGGACCCAGGAACCGAGAACACACTGGAGCGCATCGACTCGGCGCCGCTCTTCGCCACCGACGCCGCCTTCGCACCGGACGGCACGCGTTACGCGATCCGCACCTACTGGGGTGTCACCGTCCATGACTCCACCGACGGCGTCCCCGGTCCCACGCTCGGCTCCTTCGACCTTCCCGAGTCCGACCAGGGCGAGTCGCTCGCCTTCACCCCCGACGGCACCGCGCTCATGGCCGGGACCGAGGGAGTGAACGCGCCGGTCTGGCGGATCCCCCTGGAGGAGCGGTACCTGGACGAGGGGAAGGGGGTGGAGCTCGTCTCCGAGGAGGAACCGTCCGAGGAGAAGGAGGCGGACGCCGACGAGCCCGGGGCCGCGAGCGCGCTTCCCTTCATCGCGGGTGGTGCCTTGGTGGCCGCGCTCGTCATCACCGGGATCGTCCTCCTGGCCCGCCGGGGCTGAGCGCGGGAGGCGTCCGTCAACACGCTCCCTGTTCCTCGGCCTCCCTGCGTGCTCGCAGGGAGCGTACTTTCGCGCGGTTTCCGCAGCGCTCCATGGAGCACCAGCGACGCCGTCCCGGCCGAGAGGTGTCCACGAAGACCAGTCGGCAGTCCGGGGAGCCGCACTCGCGGACACGTTCGGCGAGAGGACCGGCGAAAAGCCCGATCGCGTCGCGGGCGACGGTGGACAGCACGGCGGTGGCGTCGGCGGGAAGCATCCAGTCGCACTGCCTCGCGGCGTCCATCACCGGTGTCAAGGGTGCACGGGCGGCCGCCCGGTTGACCTCGGCGACGTCCTCTGGAGGAAGCGCGCGCCCGGCGAGGTGAGCGAGAACGATGCGCCAGAGCGCGTCGCGCAGGAGCCGGGCGGCGGTGAGCCCGGCCTCGTCCACGCGGACCCCTCCCGGATCCAGGTCCAGTCGGGACAGCGAGGACCACCGGGCGAGGTCCTCGGGTTCGTGGAGACTCTCGAAGGCCGTGTACGCGTCGGGGCCTCCCGCGAGGAGCAGCTCCAGACACAGGGCGCCGGGTTCGAAGGTGTAAGGGGAGCCGTGCCGGGGAGTCATCGGCATTCCCTCTGTACTCCGCTTCATGTAACCAGTATAACTGGAATCATGTATCGGGGCCGCGTACAGGCGATCCCATCCGGACAGTGAGGAGAACGACGATGGCCGTGGACTGGCAGCTCGTCGTGGATTGCGCCGAACCCATCTCCCTGGCCCGTTTCTGGGCCGCGGCTCTGGAGTACGAGCCCGAGGACAACAGCGCGCTCATCGAGCGTGCGGTGGCCGCCGGAATGGCGGGAGAGGACGACTACACCGAGGTCGACGGGCGCAAGGCGTGGGTCGGGGCCGCGGCCATCCGCCACCCCGACGATCCCGTGGACGGCTTCAGCGGCGCGGGCCTGGGGCGGCGCGTGCTCTTCATGAGGGTTCCCGAACCCAAGAGCGTCAAGAATCGCCTGCACATCGACCTGAAAGTGGGGTCAGAGCGTCGTGACGCGGTCGTCGCCCGCCTGGAGGGGTTGGGTGCTTCCGCTGTGCGGACGGTGGAGGAACACGGCTCCTCACACGTGACCATGCGTGATCCCGAGGGCAACGAGTTCGACGTGCAGTAGCGCTCCGAGCAAGGGAAGAGCATCCGCGGTCATCGCGTCCGTTCCCGCTGTCACCCATCGAGAATGCCCCCAGCGGCACTGTCGACAGACGACAGTGCCGCTGGGGGCAAGATCACCGCGGATCAGGACCCTGGTACCGCACCGCGTCACTCCACGGACTGAGGGTCCAGGAAGTGCTCGCGCGCCAGGAAGGCGTGCCGTGAGAAGTCGGTGAACACGCCGTCCACCCCCGCCTCGAAGAACGCCTCGTACTCGGCGGCGAAGGAACCGTAGTCGCTCGGCTCGCCGTCCGAGCGCAGGTCCGCGGGCAGGAAGTGGTTCTCGCTGCGGAAGGTGTACGGGTGCACCAGCAGCCCCGCCTCGTGCGCGTTGGCCACCAGGTCCGTGGGCTCGCCCAGCGAACCGTCCTCGTTGGTCGGGATCACCAGGGGCTTGGCCGGGCCGATCGCGTGCGCGAAGGAGGCCACCTCCGCCAGACCGTCGGGTGTGGTGTAGTGCAGCCAGTGCTCCTGGGTGCCCATCAGGTACACCAGCGGCAGCTCCGTCTCCGCCAACTTGCGCAGGCTCTCGGCCTCGAAGGACTGGAGGAACACCGGTACCCGTGGTTCCGGGCCGGTCAGTCCGGCCTTGCCCAGGGTGGCGATCAGCACCGGCTCCAGGTCCAGGTCCTGGGAGACGTGGTAGGCGGGATGCTTGGTCTCGGGGTAGATCCCGATCGGGCGGCCCAGTTCCTCGGTGAGTTCCAGGGCCAGGTCGATGACCTCCTCCAGGGTCGGGATCCCGTAGACCCCGTCCATCGCGGTGTTCGCCGCGCGCACGTCCCGCAGGCGCTCCACCGCGCGCAGGGTCCGGATCTCCTCCAGGGTGAAGTCCTGGGCGAAGAAGCCCGTCACCTCCCGCCCGTCGATGGTCCGGGTGGTACGCCGGTCGGCGAACTCGGGGTGGTCGGCCACGTCCGTGGTCTCGCCGATCTCCTGCTCGTGGCGGCAGATCAGGTGCCCGTCCTTGGTCGCGACCAGGTCCATCTCGATGAAGTCGCCGCCGTGCCGGGCACCCAGTTCATAGGAGGCCAGGGTGTGCTCGGGGCGGTGTCCCGAGGCTCCGCGGTGCGAAATGATCTTGATGGGGGGTTCCTTCTTGTTCCTGCGCACAGTCGAACCGTCCTGAGAGAGCGAGAAGTCGGAAAAGAGGTGGCCGACCCGGATGTCCGGGTCGGCCACCATTGTGCAACGTGGTGCGAACGGTTCAGGACAGCTTGGTGAGCACGTGGTCCACGCACTCGGTGAGCGCCCGCACGTCGCTCGGCTCGATCGCCGGGAACATGGCCACGCGCAGCTGGTTGCGGCCCAGCTTGCGGTACGGCTCGGTGTCGACGACGCCGTTGGCGCGCAGCACCTTGGCGATGGCGGAGGCGTCCACCTCGTCGCTGAAGTCGATGGTGCCGACCACCTGGGAACGCTTGGCGGCGTCGGCGACGAACGGGGTCGCGACCGGGGACTTCTCCGCCCACTCGTACAGGATCGAGGAGGACTCGGCGGTGCGCGCCACCGCCCACTCCAGGCCGCCCTGGCCGTTCATCCACTCCAGCTGCTCGGCGAGCAACAGGAGGGTGGCCACGGCCGGGGTGTTGTAGGTCTGGTCCTTACGGGAGTTGTCCACAGCGGTGGTCAGGGAGAAGAACTCCGGGATGTAGCGCCCACTGGAGGCGATCTCCTCCACCCGGGCCAGGGCGCGGGGCGACATGACGGCCACCCACATGCCGCCGTCCGCGGCGAAGCTCTTCTGCGGGGCGAAGTAGTAGACGTCGGTCTGCGTGATGTCGACCGGAAGGCCGCCCGCACCGCTGGTGGCGTCCACCAGCACGAGGGCGTCCTCGTCGGCGCCCGCCACACGCCTGATGGGCGCGGCCACACCGGTGGAGGTCTCGTTGTGGGTGAGGGCGTACACGTCCACACCGGCCTCGGCGACGGGCTCCCCGTGACCGCCGGGATCGGTGGTGATGACGGTGGGCTCCTCCAACCACGGAGCGCCCTTGGTGACCTTCGCGAACTTACTGGAGAACTCGCCGAAGGACAGGTGCTGGGACTTGGCGCGCACCAGACCGTGCGCGGCGATGTCCCAGAAGGCGGTGGTCCCGCCGTTGCCGAGGACGACCTCGTACCCGTCGGGCAGGGAGAACAGTTCGCTCACGCCGGCGCGTACCCGGGAGACCAGGGACTTGACCGGCTTCTGCCGGTGGGAGGTGCCCATGTAGCGGGCCCCGGAGGAGGCCAGGGCGTCGAGTTGCGCGGGGCGGACTTTGGACGGACCGCTGCCGAAACGGCCGTCGGAGGGCAGCAGGTTCGCGGGAATCTGGATCTCGTCGGTCACGGTCCCCAGAGTAGTCGTCGCGGTGACGGCGCACCGGTCAGGGGCGGTGTTTCGCGAGGTGAAAACGTGTGAAGCCCCGATCCTTTCGTCACACGCGGCGGGTTCGTCGGGTGGCGCGGGCCGGGAATCGCCGATGGGAGAGGGGACGGCGTGGTTCCTCGGGGCTCCCGGGAGGAACCGCCTTCACGGCACGTGGGCGAGGCGGGTCCGTACCCGGTCGGGACCGGACCGGGGAGGGTCGCCCCGGCCCCCGTCGTGCCGAGGGCGGCGGGTGGCGCGCAAGGCACCCGACACGAGAAGATGCCCCCTGTGGACCACCGAGACCCTGCCGAACTGCGCAAACCGTACACGGGAGAACCCCTGAGGCGCTCCTCGTTGGCAGACCACCCGATGACGCAGTTCCACCTGTGGTTCGTCGAGGCCTACGACGCCGGCCTGGCCGAGCCCAACGCCATGGTGCTCGCCTCGGTGGAGCCCTCGGGCATGCCCCGCGCACGCACCGTGTTGCTCAAGGGCTACGACAGCGCCGGTCTGCGCTTCTTCACCAACTACACCTCACGCAAGGGGCGGGCCCTGGAGGCCGACCCGCGGGCCGGCGTGGTCTTCCCCTGGCACGCGATCCGTCGTCAGGTACTGGTGGCCGGACGCGTGGAACGGCTCAGCGACGAGGAGAACGACCGCTACTTCGCCTCGCGCCCGCGTGGCTCCCAGTTGGGGGCCTGGGCCAGTGAACGCCAGTCCGAGGTGGTGACGGGCCGGGCCGAACTGGACCGGCTCTACCGGGAGTTCGACACCGTGTGGTCGGCCGAGGAGGAGATCCCCCGACCGTCCTACTGGGGCGGGTACCGACTCGTGCCGGGCGAGGTGGAGTTCTGGCAGGGGGGCGCCGATCGGATGCACGATCGATTCCGTTATCTGCGGGGCCCCGACGGTGTGTGGGAGGTCGACCGGTTGGCCCCCTGAGCCCGCCACCTGCGGGTCGTCCGGCGGCGGGGGCCGCAGGCGTCGGATCGACCCTCCTCCGTGCGCGAGCGCCTATGGAACGAGGGAACGGAGTCCCCCGGCGCTGCGAAGGGGCTGTGGAGAGAACGTGTCCGCATCGTGAGACGGCGTAGAATTCAAGGGTCTTCGCGTCACGATATGCTTGCTGTATCGGTGGTCGCTCCCGCGGTCCTGCGGACGCCCTGGTACGCATCCGGCCCTTGGGAATGACGTCGCCCTGGCCTGTGTTGAGAGAGAGCCGCCGTGCCCGCCGTGACCGCACGCCGGGCGCAAAGCCTTGGGAGGGGAGACTTGACCGCACACGGGCTGATCGACACCACGGAGATGTACCTCCGTACGGTCTTCGAGCTCGAAGAGGAGGGGATCGTCCCGCTTCGTGCCCGCATCGCCGAGCGCCTGCACCAGAGCGGCCCCACGGTGAGTCAGACCGTGGCCCGTATGGAGCGTGACGGTCTGCTGAGAGTCGAGAACGACCGGCACCTGGTCATGACCCCCGAGGGTCGACGCCTCGCCACGCACGTCATGCGCAAGCACCGGCTCGCCGAGCGGTTGCTCGTCGATGTCATCGGCCTGCCGTGGGAGGACGTGCACATCGAGGCCTGCCGTTGGGAACACGTCATCTCCGAGGCGGTGGAGGAACGGCTGGTCACGCTGCTCAACGCCCCCTCCGTGTGCCCGCACGGCAACCCGATCCCCGGCTTGGACGAACTGGGCCTCGAGAACTACTCTCCCGAGCCCTTCGCGGACGACTCGATCGTCCCGATGATCGACGTGGCGGGCAGCACCGACACCACCGTCACCGTGCGCCGCATCAGCGAACAGATCCAGTCGGACGCCGACACCATGCTCACCTTGCGCGAATGCGGGGTACAACCTGGGCAGGAAGTGGTCTTGCGCGCCTCTGACGACGGGGTTCGCGTGATCGGCGGGGAGTCCGGGGGCACCGACCTCTCGGCACTCATCGCCGGGCACATCTTCGTCGCCAAGCCGTGAACCGTACGGACACGTTGATTGGTTGCTCATCGGGATTGTCACATTGCGCTGCGGGAACGTTGACGGTGTTGCTACGCTCGCCCCAAGGTGCGGTCGTTCGGGGTACCCGGAGCAGGCATGTATGCAGCTCATGACGGCGAGGTGGCGGCTAGATGACACGGTGGGGTGAGCCCTTCCGGGAGAGCGACGCGCTCGCCACGGCCGAAGTGGTGGACCATGCGCAGATCGCCATCGTCGTCATCGACAGCTTCAGTCTGCTGCGCTACTGGAACCCCTACGCGCGTGAGCTCTTCGGATTCGTGGACGGCCGCGACTACGTCGGTCGTTCCCTGCTCGACATCGGGATCCACGAGTCGGACCGTGAGCACGCCGCCCAGCTCGCCCGGCGGGTCCTGCGAGGTGAACCGTGGGAGGGCACCTTCGCCGTGCTCAAGGGCGACTCCACGTGGATCCACGTACGCGCCCAGGCGGTGCCCATGCGCGACGAGACGGGGGAGATCGACGGCATCATCCTGATCGCCCGCGAGGCGCTGCGCAGCGGCCGGGTGGAGGAGCAGTACGGGCTGCTGGAGCGCATCGGCAGTCGGCTTTCCAGTTCGCTGGAGTTCGAGTCCACGGTCAAGGGCGTGGCGGGCATCCTGGTGCCGCAGTTCGCCGACCACTGTTTCATCGACCTGTACGAGCGTGACCGCCTCATCAGGCAGGTCTCGGTGCACGCCGAGGGATGGACGCCCCCGCCCGGCACCTGGTACGACGTCGGGGACGAGGTCCGTTACCCCGAACGCCACTTCGTCACCCAGGCACTGCGCCGCCTGGAGACGGTGGTCAGCAACGAGTACCTGTTCGAGAGTTCGCCCAACAGCCGTTCCGACCGCACCTCCCGACAGGTCGGCGTCACCTCGGCGATCGCCGCCCCGTTGCGGGCCCGCGGCGAAGTGCTCGGGGTGCTCACCCTGGCCCTGTCCAAACTCACCCCCCGACAGAAGAGCGTCTACGGCGGTTTCGACCGCGACCTCGTCGGCGCCATCGTCTCCAGAGTGGCGCTGGCCATCGACAACGCCCGCCTGTTCGAGGAGGAACGCGGTACCGTCATCGCCTTCCAGCGCAGTCTGCTGCCCAGCAGACTGCCCTCCCTGGACGGACTGACGGTCGCCCACCGCTACCTGCCCGCGGCGTCGGCCCAGTCGCACGGGCATGAGGTCCAGAGCCAGGTCGGCGGCGACTTCTACGACGCCATTCCGCTCTCGGCCGGGCGTGTGGGTCTGGTCATCGGCGACGTGGAGGGTCGGGGGCCGCACGCCGCGGCCGTCATGGGTCAGCTGCGCGCCGCGCTGCGCGCCTTCGCCCAGGCCGACCGTGAGCCCGCCGACATCCTGCGGGAACTCGACGAGTGGGTCCGACAGCTGGGGCAGGAGGACGGGAACGGCGACACCTGGATTCCCAGTGTCAGCTGCCTGTACATGGTCTATGACGCCTGGTCCCGTGAGCTGTCCTACGCCAACGCCGGACACGCCCCGCCGCTGTTGGTGACCTCCGATTCGGTGGAGAAGCTGGACCTGGAGGTCACCGACCGGGTGCTGGGCGTACGGGCCAAGGGCGGCTCGGGGGAGGACGTGGTCTACCACCAGGCCGACCTCCGTCTTCCCATAGGCGCCACCATGGTGCTGTACACCGACGGACTCGTGAACCGGCGACCGGTGGGGGGCGACCCCGACCCCGAACAGGCCCTCGTCCAACTCTCCGAACGTGTGTCGGAGGTCGCGGACAAGGACGTGGAGCAGATGGCCGAGGCGGCCGTGCACAGCGTCCCCGGCGAACTGGAGGACGACACCGCCCTGCTGGTCGTGCGCACCCACTCCGACGAACTCGCCCTGCGTGAGGGGTGGTTCCGTTCGGAGGCCTCCACCGTGGGTGAGGCCCGCCATCTGGCGGCCACCACCTTCAAGGAGTGGGGGATGGACCGGGACCAGGCCGAACTGGCCTGTCTGTTGGTCTCGGAGATCGTCACCAACGTGGTCATCCACGCCACTCCGCACCCGGTGCACCGCGAGTTCACCGGCGCCGGTGTGCTGGACTCCGAGACCCCGTTCGACTCCGGTGACGCCGTGGACGAGTTCGACGAGGACTGGTCGGACCTGTTGGAGGCGGTGGGCGAGGGGGCCGACGAGTCGGCCGAGGACCCCGCGGAGAAGGAGTTCCTGCTCCGTCTACGGCGCGGAGCGTCCACGGTGTGGGTGGAGGTCTGCGACAACGACCTGCGGCTGCCGCGTATCCGTAGCGCCGCCGCGGACGACGAGGGCGGTCGAGGGCTGTACCTGGTGGAGCAGTTGGCCAGTCGGTGGGGTTCGCGTCCGACGCCGGACGGCAAGGCGGTCTGGTTCGAGATGCCCATGCACACGGACGAGGAGACGAAGGAGGACGACGGGGAGTAGTCCCCGACGTTCTTCGGACCCGGCGCTCAGCGCCAGGACCACGCCCACAGGAGCAGGCACACGAAGACGAAGACGACCACGATCCCGGGGGTGCTCCACGGGATGTGGATCCTGGGCCGGAGCCTGCGCACGCCGATCACGAGCAGTACGGCCAGCAGGCCCATGACGATGAGGCCGTCCCACGCACCGCTCATGACAGCTCCGACCCTTCCGAACGGGGGCTTACGCGGTCACAGTCCCAGTCCTCGTCCCACGATCTCCTTCATGATCTCGGTGGTGCCGCCGTAGATCGTCTGGACGCGAGAGTCCTGCCAGGCCCGTGCCACGGGGTATTCCATCATGTACCCGTACCCGCCGTGAAGCTGGAGGCAACGGTCCATGACCTTGTTGCACAGCTCGGTGGTCCACCACTTGGCCATGGCGGCGTCCTCGGCGGTGAGCTCACCCCGGTTGAGCAGCTCGATGCCGCGGTCCACGTAGGTGCGGGCGATGTCCACCTCGGTGGCCAACTCGGCCAGGACGAAACGGGTGTTCTGGAAGCGCCCGATCGGGCGGCCGAAGGCGGTGCGCTCACGGCAGTACTCGATGGTGTGCTCCAGCACGCGCTCGGCGGAGGCCGTGGCACAGGTGGCGATGGAGAGCCGCTCCTGGGGCAGGTTCTCCATCAGGTGGACGAAGCCGCCGCCCTCCCGACCGATGAGGTTGGCCGTCGGCACGCGTACGTCGTCGAAGAACAGCTCGGCCGTGTCTTGTGCCCTCATGCCGACCTTGTCCAGGTTGCGTCCACGTTCGAACCCGGGGGTGCCGCGCTCGACCGCGATGAGCGAGAAGCCCTGGGCGCCCGCGTCGGGATCGGTCCGCGAGACCACGATCACCAGGTCGGCGTTGACGCCGTTGGTGATGAAGGTCTTGGAGCCGTTGATGACGTACTCGTCGCCGTCGCGTACCGCCGAGGTGGTGATGCCCTGGAGGTCGCTGCCCGCCCCGGGCTCGGTCATGGCGATGGCGGTGATCAGCTCGCCACAGGCGAAACCCGGAAGCCAGCGCCTCTTCTGCTCGTCGTCGGTCAGGCCGACCATGTACGGGGTCATGATGTCGTTCTGCAGGGTGATGCCGAGTCCGCTGGCGTGGGCCCGGCAGATCTCCTCGTTGACGATGGCGTTGTACCGGTAGTCGTCGAGTCCGGTGCCGCCGTACTCCTCCGGCACGCCGTGGCCGAGCAGCCCCACCTCACCGGCCTTGGTCCACACCTGGCGGGGGACGATCCCGTCCTCCTCCCACCGCTGGTGGAAGGGAACGACCTCACGCTTGAGGAACTCCGCCACCGCTTCGCGGAAGAGGTCGTGTTCGGCGTCGAAGAGTTCCCGCTTCATGTTCCGCTCCGGGGCTCGAGGATTCCTGGGTGCGGCCACAGTAACCGAATCGAATTCGGCTTTGAAGGGGGACGGCCCGGGCCGGTCGGTGTTCCCCGTGGCCATGGACCCCGGTCGACTTCCGGGCACGGGGGCGGGTCCTTGCCGGATTCGGCGAACCGAATACAGTTCGGTTCAGAACCGTCATTCAGGCTCTTGGAGGATTCCGTGGCCGAGGCATACATCGTCGGCGCAGTACGCACCCCCGTCGGCACCAGGAAGGGCGCCCTGGCCGCCGTGCACCCGGCGGACCTGGGCGCGCACGTGCTCAAGGAACTCGTCGACCGCACCGGAGTCGACCCGTCGGCGGTCGAGGACGTCATCATGGGATGCGTCAGTCAGGTGGGGCCGCAGGCGGTCGACCTGGCCCGTACCGCCTGGCTCTCCGCCGGCCTGCCCGAGTCCGTCGCGGGCGTCACCATCGACCGCCAGTGCGGTTCCTCCCAGCAGGCCGTGCACTTCGCCGCCCAGGGCGTCATGTCCGGCACCCAGGACCTGGTCGTGGCCTCCGGCGTCGAGAACATGGGCATGGTCCCCATGGGCTCCAACGTCCAGTACGCCGTGGACAACGGTCTCAGCCTGTACGGCGAGGGCTGGACCGAACGCTACGGCACGCAGGAGATCTCCCAGTTCCGTGGTGCCCAGCTCATGTGCGAGAAGTGGGGCTTCACCCGTGAACAGCTGGAGGAGTTCTCCCTGGAGAGCCACCAGCGCGCGGCCAAGGCCGTGGAGGCCGGCTACTTCGATGACCAGGTCGCGCCCCTGGCCGGGGTCGACCGCGACGAGGGCGTGCGCCCCGACACCACCCTGGAGAAGATGGCGAGCCTGAAGCCGCTGCGTGAGGGCTGGGCGCTCACCGCCGCCGTGGCCAGCCAGATCTCCGTCGGCGCGGGCGCGATCCTGATCGCCTCCGAGCGCGCCGTCGAGCAGCACGGCCTGACCCCGCTGGCCCGGATCGTCCAGCTGTCGCTGGTCGGCGACGACCCGGTGTACATGCTCACCGCGCCCATCCCCGCGACGAGGATCGCCCTGGAGAAGGCCGGGCTGAGCATCGACGACATCGACGTCACCGAGATCAACGAGGCCTTCGCCCCGGTGCCGATGTCCTGGATCCAGGAACTGGGCGCCGACCCGGCCAAGGTCAACCCCAACGGTGGCGCGATCGCCCTGGGTCACCCGCTGGGAGCCACCGGGACGGTGCTCATGACCAAGCTGGTCAACGAGCTGCATCGCACCGGTGGCCGCTACGGTCTGCAGACCATGTGCGAGGGCGGTGGCCAGGCCAACGTCACCATCATCGAGCGCGTCTGACCGTCCACGACGGTCGCGCGCACGCGGCCCGGCCCACCGTCAGCCCCTGCGGGGCGGCGGGGCCGTGGTCGCGGGCATCGCCCTGGCGGGCAGGACGTTGTGGTTGCGGTGGAAGAGGTTCTCCGGGTCCAACCTCGTCTTGACCGCGCTCAGCCTGCGGTAGTTCTCCTCTCCGAACCCGGCGACGACGCGGTCCCGCCCCTCGTCGGCGACGAAGTTGAGGTAGACGTCCCCGGTCGACCACGGACGCATGTCCGAGCGGACGTCCCGCACCCACCGCCGGGCCCGGGCGTCGTCGTCGGGGTCCTCCCACATGGCCAGCGGGTGGACCGCCCACCTCGCGGAGCGCCACGGCACGGGGTGGTCGCCCGGTGCCCGTGACACCGCTCCGCCGAGCGGGAAGAGGATGTGTCCGGTCGGAGAGGGGACGACCATCTCCCCGGCACGGTCGCAGAACAGCTCGACGGCCTCGTCGGGCAGGGTCTCCAGATGCTCCACCGACCAGTAGTTGCGATAGCCGGGAGGATCGTCGATCGCCTGCTGGGCCGCCTGGTAGGGGATCTCGGCGATCATCTCCGCGTCGGGACGCATCCCCAGAAGAGGCGCGGCCACGTCACGCAGCAACGCCTCCCCGCCCGCGCAGGTCAACACCACCCCGCACACCAGGGTCCCGACCATGTCCTCGGGGACGAACGGTTCGGCGTCGGCGACCAGGTAGATCACGGCGCCCCCGATCTCGTCCGGTGCCGTCTCCATCAGGTCGCGCCAGGTCCGGACCACCTCCGGGCCGCGCTCGGGTCGGAACATGAGAATCCCGAGGGTGAACTCGGGCAGCGGGTGCAGACGCAGGCTCAGTTCGGTCGCCACCCCGAAGTTCCCGCCGCCTCCGTGCAGGGCCCAGAACAGTTCGGGGTCCTCCGTCGAGGAGGCGCGTACCCGCTCCCCGGCCGCCGTCACCAGGTCCACGCTCAGGAGGTTGTCGCAGGCCAGGCCGAACTTGCGCTCCAACCACCCCGACCCTCCGCCCAGGGTGAACCCACCGACACCGGTGGTGGAGACCCTGCCTCCGGTGGTCACCAGACCGTGGGGAGCGGTCGCCGCGTCCAGGTCCCCCATGAGGGCGCCTCCCCCGACGTGGACCTCCCTCGCGTCACGGTCGACGGTCACCTCGTTCATCCGGCGTAGGTCCACGACGAGGCCGCCCTCGGTCAGCGACATCCCCGCGACACTGTGCCCGCCGCCCCGAACGGCGACCTCCACGTCTTCCTCGCGGGCGCGCGTCACCACGCGGGCGACGTCGTCGACGGTGGCGCACTGGGCGATCGCGCGCGGTCTCAGGTCGATCATGGTGTTGAAGACGGTGCGCGCCTCCTCGTATCCCTCGTCCCCGGGTGTGAAGACCGTTCCCGAGAGCCTCGCCCCCAGGTCCGCCCACGCCTTCTCGGACACCGTTCGTCCGCCTGACCAGGTCATCTTCGGACCTCCCTCGTCATCGCGGGGAGTCAGGGCAGGTCGCCCCCGAGGCGCGGTCGTGGCCGGGGCACGCACGGTGGGCCGCGCTCATCCCCTGTGGGCAGGGTAGATCCGACGGGGACCGTCGGTCTGTGCCTTTGGGACGATCGTTGCCGGAAATGGTGCCGGATCTGTGGGTCCCTCGGGGATCGCGCGATCCGGTGGGGGAAGGGGCCACGTCACCGCTTTGCCGTTTCCCGGTGTGGACGCGTGCGTCTCTTGGCAGGCGGTACCGGTCGGGGTGGGCCTTCCCGCGTGGGATCAGCGGACGGGGGAGGTCAGCGCGGGGCCTCCGACGCCGTCGTCCAGCCCCAGCCACGCGGCCATCCGGTCCAGCTGCTCGACCAGCGCGGGCAGGGTCTCGTCGGGAGCGTCCTCCTCCAGGGTGATCCGCTGGGCCAGCAGGCCCCCCCCCCGGCGGCCCGCCTTGAGGTCCACCCCGGCCACGCGCTCCACACCCAGCAGGAACGGCCGCACGTAGTAGCCCCGGACGACCCCGCCGCCG
>CALGOD010000247.1 GCA_937957845.1 uncultured Nocardiopsis sp. | reverse complement strand
TGCCGCCGCGTCGGTGGACCGCGCCGACCTGGTCGATCATGACCCGGAGGAAGTTGCGGGTCTGCTCGATGGCGGCGTCGACCTCCTCGCGACCCCGGCTGACGGCGCCGCGACCGCCGACCAGCATCTCGGCCTCCAGGGCCTTGACACGGTCCAGGGTCGGTCCGGCCCAGTCGTGGTGGAAGGCGTCTCCGGTGTAGAGGGCGGCCTGGGCCTCGACGAGGTCCCCCGCGAAGAGGATCTTGTGCTCGGGCAGCCAGGCGACGATGTCGCCCTCGGTGTGTCCGCGGCCGAAGTACTCCAGGACGAGTTCTCCGCGGTCGCCGCCCAGGTCGATGGTGGTGCGGTCGGCGAAGGTCTGGGTGGGCCAGGTCAGTCCGGGCACGGAGTCGGCGTCCTTGGCCAGGCGGGGCATGCGGCCGAACTCGCTCTCCCAGTCCTCCTTGCCACGCTCGCGGATGAGTTCGTGGGTCTTTTCGTGGGGGAGGATGAGCTCGGCGTCGAAGGCGCTGGCGCCGAGGACGCGGACCGCGTGGTAGTGCGAGAGCACCAGGTAGCGCACGGGCTTGTCGGTGTGCTCACGCAGTTTGGCGAGCCACTCCTTGGCGGCGGCCGGGGTGGCGAGGGCTTCAAAGGCCACGAGGAAGTCCTCACCCTCGATGGCGCCCACGTTCGGGTCGCCCTCGGCGGTGAGCGCGTAGACCCCGTCGGCCAGTACCTCCAGGGTCTGCTCCTTGGCCTGGGTGTCGGCGGATGAGGCGAACGGCTTGGCTGCCATGATCGGGCCCTTCACTCGCTTCGGGTGACGAGCGCCACCCGATTAATCAAAGGTTTGATGATCAGACCATAACGTGCCCCGCACCACAACACCAAGAGGCATGAGGCCACCTGACGAGTGGTGCAGATCACATACCAGGTTACCTTCGGTGTCACCGCGTGTGTTCCCCGCTCGACGGGCCCCGAGGGCCGTGAGAGGACGGCGACCGACTCGGGCGGTCCGCCCCTGGACCCCCACCTCGCCGCACCGATCCTCAACGGCCGGGCGCACCGCGACCGGGCACCACGCCCATCCGACACGACGGGACGGGGGAAAAGCGGTGAACAGCAGCCGTACGCCAAGTACTACGCTGGTGACCGTGACCCACAACGCCCTCCCCCCGAGCGATCTCACCTTCTGGTCCTTCGTGGACTACGCGGTGCGCAAGGCCGAGCAGGAACTGCCCTCTGTCGACGCCGACGCCATGCGCGTGATCCTGACCCTCAGCCGAGCCGCGAGCATGGTCATCTACGACCTGGAGTCCTCCGTCCACCGCCCCCGCGGACTCACCTGGCCGGGGTTCCGCGTGATCTTCGCGTTGTGGCTGGCCGGCCCCATGGAGGCCAAGACCACCGCCGAGATCTCCGGCATGAGCCGCGCGGCCCTGTCCGCGCTGCTCAACACCCTCGAACGCGACGGCCTCATCGTGCGCGAACGCGCGTCCCACGACAGACGCGCCCTCCAGCTCAGCCTCACCGAGGCCGGCTACGGAGCGATCCTCGGCGGTTTCCGCGCGCACAACCGTCGTGAGAGCGCCTGGGCCGCGGCCCTCGAACCCGAGGAGCGCCAGGAGTTCGTCCGCCTGCTCAACAAGCTCATGGCGGGTTCCACCAACGCCAAGGCCAAGTTCCGCAACTGAGGGAGGCGGCCCACCACGGGAGGAAAGACCTTTGCGTGGCCCTCTCGCACCGGCGAGCATCGAGGCATGGACGACTCCAGCCGTACCCGCCTGCGCGCCGCGCGACGACAGTTCTCCGCGCGGGGCACCTTCCTCGACACCGCCACGTACGGCCTGACGCCCCACCGGGCGTTGCGGGCCCTGGAACGGCACACCACCGAGGTGGCCACCGGCCGTTTCTCCCTCTCCGACCCCGACCTCGTCGTCGACCGGGTCCGCGCCGCCCACGCCCGCCTCAACGGTGTGTCCGCGGACGACGTGGCCATCGGCACCCACGTCTCCCCGTTCGTCGGCACCGTCGCCGCGAGCCTGCCGCCCGGTTCACGGGTGCTGACCGCCACCGACGAGTTCAGTTCCGTGACCTTTCCCCTGATGTCCCGACGGGAGCACGGCGTCGACGTTCGCGAGGTGCCCCTGGAGCGTCTGGTGGAGAAGATCGACGGCGGGACCTCCCTGGTGGCGGTCTCGGCCGTACAGTCCGCCGACGGCGCCCTCGCCCCTGTGGACGACCTGATCGGGGCCTGCGCCGAACACGGCGCGCGTCTACTGGTGGACACCACCCAGTCCGCCGGATGGCTGCCGCTGGACGCGAGCCGGATCGACTACACGGTGTGCTCCACCTTCAAGTGGCTGATGGGCATGCGCGGAGCCGCGATGCTGACCGGCACCCCCGAGGCCCTGTCCGCACTCCGCCCCCAGGCGCCGAGCTGGTACGCGGGACTGGACCGGTCGACGTCGCTGTACGGGGGACCGCCACGGTTGGCCGGGACCGCCCGCCGCCTGGACCTGCCCCCGGTGTGGCCCGCGTGGATCACCCTGGAGGAGTCCCTGGGCCTGCTGGAGGAGGTGGGGATCGCGGAGGTGGGCGCGCACAACGTCGCCCTTGCCGACCGCTTCTGTGAGGCCATGGGCATGGAGCCGACGGGTTCGGCGATCGTGTCGGTGCCCCTCTCCGAGGAGGTCGCGGAGCGCGTCACCGGGGCGGGGATCAGCACCGCCGCCCGCAACGGACGACTGCGGGCGGCGTTCCACCTGTACAACGACGAGTCCGACGTGGACCGGCTGGTAGAGGCGCTTCGGGGCTGATCGTCAGAAGATCAGTCCGCAGAACGGCGCCTGGGCGCGGTGCAGGGCCCGGTCCAGGCGCTCCACCGCGCCCGGGGTGTGCTCGGTGAGCAGGCCCGCGCGCAGGTGACCGTCCAGCGTGGTCTGGCCGAGGTAGGCCGCCCCCAGGTGGGCGGCGTCCAGGCCGAGGTCGGGCTCGGCGTCGGTGGCCTCCACCCGTGCGCCCCCGGTGCCCGCCTTGACGTGCCAGCGTCCGGCGTTCCACGGTGCGTACCTGTCGGTGACCTCGATGACCGCCTCGAAGGGAACGGAGTAGGAGCGCTCGGCCAAGGCTCCGGGCACGTCCACCAGCCGCAGCCACAAGGAGGTGTACAGCGTGGGCGCCGCCCGGTCGGGGTCCACGAGCAGGTGGCGCAGCGGGTCGTCCAGGGACAGGAACTCGAAGGAGACCCTGGCGACGAGGTCGCGGCCGAACAGGTGCTCGTACAGGGCGGTCCAGGCGGCCGGGGTGGTCGCGGTGATCTCCTTGACGTGCACCTCGCCGCGCGCGCCGTCCTGCTCCCACTTGTTGCGGGTGCGGTAGAGCGCGTAACCCAGTGGGCCCCGTGGTCCGCCGACCACCACGGCCCGCAGCGGTCCCCTGTCCTCGCGCGCCCTGGGCGTGTCGCTCAGGACGCGGTCCCACCAGTGCGCGGCGCGCTGGAACTGTCCGACCTGGACGGCGGCGACCTCGCGGTGCACCCGCTCCAGGTCGGGGCGGACCCGTTCGGGGTCCGCCAGACGGACGCGAAGGTCCGGATCGCGGGGGGCGTCGGGGCGAAGGACGGTGTGGGGGGCCCGGACGGTGGTCTCCATCGCGGTGGCCGCACGACCGTAGCCGAAACGGCCGTAGATGGCGCCCTCGGACGCCCACAGCGCGGCGTACCTGTCTCCGCGCGCGTGGACATCGGCGAGTTGACGGCGCATCATCGCGCTGAGGATGCCCCGGC
>CALGOD010000246.1 GCA_937957845.1 uncultured Nocardiopsis sp. | reverse complement strand
CAGCAATTCCTGGACGACGCGGATATCCGCGCCCCCGTCGAGAAGATGGGTGGCGAAGGAATGGCGCAGTGTGTGCGGTGAGACGCCCTCGACCCCGGCGCGTTCGGCGACGGCCGTCAGGATCCCCCAACCGCCCTGGCGGGTGAGCCTGCCACCGCGGGCGTTGAGGAACAGGGCCGGGACGCCCCGGCCGGACGCCGCCAGGGTCGGCCTGACCCGCACCAGGTAGGCGGAGAGCGCCTGTCGGGCGTAGGAGCCCAGGGGGACCACCCTTTCCCGGCCGCCCTTGCCCCGGAACCTCACCAGGCCGACGGAGTCGTCGTCCTCCACCGCGTCGGCGACGTCGTCCACGTCCAGCCCCACGGCCTCCGAGATACGTGCCCCCGTGCCGTAGAGCACCTCCAGCAGAGCTCGGTCGCGCAGGGCCAGCAGCACGGCCCGCTCGCCGGAGGATGGCGCCTCGGCGGGCCCCGCGGCGGCCAGGAGGCGCTCCACCGACACCAGCGGCAGGGCCTTGGGCAGACGCATCGGCGCGGGCGGCGGGGGGACGTCGGCGGCGGGATCGGTCGGGGACCATCCCTCGCGTACCGCGAAGCGGTGCAGGCCGCGCACGGCCGCCAGGGCGCGTCCGGTCGAGGCGGCGCTGAGCGGCGGATGTTCTTCGTCCCCCTCCCGCAGGCTCCTGAGGAAACCGCCCACGTGGCCCGGGCCCACCCCTTCCGGTGCGCGTACTCCCTGTGCGACCAGGTGGGTTCGGTAGCGGTACAGGTCGCGCCGGTAGGCCATCAGGGTGTTGGCGGCCAGGGCACGCTCGGCGCTGAGGTGGTCCAGGAAGGCCGAGCACATGTCGGCCAGTGGTCCCGACTCCGGCGGCTCCCCCTCATCGGCTCGGGGCGGGCGTTCCTCTGCCACGGGTCAGGCGACTCCGGGTTCGCGCAGGGACGTGAACCCGTCGGCCGCCGCGGCGTGGGCGGCGAGGATGCCGACCACCGTCGCACCGTTGTGCAGTCCGCCCGTCATGACCAGCCGCACGGCCTCCTCCAGAGGCACCCATGCGGAGACCAGGTCGGCCTCCTCGTGCGTGCGCTCGAAGTCGATCTCCTCCGCCGGCACCGTCGCAAGGTCTCGTGCCAGGAACACGTGGATACGTTCGTTGGAGAACCCCGGGGAGGGGAAGAAGTCGGCCAGTTCGTGCCAGCGTCCGGCGCGCAGGCCCGCCTCCTCCAGCAGTTCGCGCCGGGCGGTGGACAGGGGTCCCTCGCCCCGCACGTCGATCAGCCCGGCGGGCAGTTCCCACAGGGTGTGGCGGGTGGCGTGTCGGTACTGGCGTTGCAGGAGCACCCGGCCGTCGTCGTCCAGGGTCAGGACCACCGCGGCGCCCGGGTGGTCCATGTAGTCGCGGTCGGCCACGGACGTGCCGTCGCCCTCGCTTCCGACCATGCGCACCCGGTCCGTGCGCATGCCCACCACGGGGCTGCGGAAGCGTTCGGCGGACCGTTCCACCGGCCATGACGCGGGGGCGTCCGCGATCTTCGCGTCCGCCCCCGTGTTCTGTGCCGTGGGGATGTCACCGGGCATGGGTCCCGCCTCTCACGCTCTCGTGTCCCGCCCCTACGGCCCTCGTCAGGCGTTGCGGTGCTCCAGCGCGGCCGAGACCAGGCCACGGAAGAGCGGGTTGGCCTTGGTCGGACGGGAGCGCAGCTCCGGGTGCGCCTGTGTCGCGACGAAGAACGGGTGGACGTCTTGGGGCAGTTCGACGTACTCCACCAGCTTGCCATCCGGGGAGAGGCCGGAGAACACCAGACCCGCCTCCTCCAGCCGGGGACGGTAGTCGTTGTTGACCTCGAAGCGGTGACGGTGTCGCTCGGAGACCTCGGCCGCGTCCTCGTGCAGTTCGCGGACCAGGCTGCCCTCGACCAGGGCCGCCGGGTACATGCCCAGGCGCATGGTCCCGCCCATGTCACGCTCTCCGGCCACGACGTCGGCCTGGTCGGCCATGGTGGAGATCACCGGGTCCTGGGCCTTGTCGTCGAACTCGGTGCTGTTGGCGCCCTCCAGACCGAGGACGTTGCGGGCGTACTCGATGACCATGGCCTGCAGGCCCAGACAGATGCCCAGCAGCGGCACCCGGTTCTCCCGCGCGTAGCGGATGGCCCCGATCTTGCCCTCGATACCGCGCACCCCGAAGCCGCCGGGGATGAGGATGCCGTCCGCACCGTCGAGTTCGGCGGCGGCACCCGAGGGGCTGGCGCAGTTGTCACTGGCCACCCAGCGGATGTTGACCCGGGTGTCGGTGGCGAAACCGCCGGCGCGCAGCGCCTCGCTGACCGACAGGTAGGCGTCGGGCAGGTCGATGTACTTGCCGACCAGGGCGACGGTGACCTCGTGGGCGGGCTGGTGCACACGACGCAGCAGTTCGTCCCACTCGGTCCAGTCCACGTCACGGAAGGGCATGCCGAGGCGTCGGACGACGTAGGCGTCCAGGCCCTCACGGTGCAGGACCTTGGGGATGTCGTAGATGGAGGGAGCGTCGGGGGTGGAGACCACACCGGCCTCGTCCACGTCGCACATGAGGCTGATCTTGGACTTCAGACTCTGCGTGACGGGACGGTCCGAGCGGCACACGATGGCGTCGGGCTGGATGCCGATACTGCGCAGGGCGGCCACGGAGTGCTGGGTGGGCCTGGTCTTCATCTCCCCGGCGGGACCGAGGAAGGGGATGAGGGACACGTGCAGGAAGAAGCAGTTGTCCCGACCGATCTCGTGGCGGATCTGACGGACCGCCTCCAGGAAGGGTTGTGACTCGATGTCGCCGACCGTGCCGCCGATCTCGGTGATGACGATGTCGACGTCGGGGGCGTCCATCGCGTAGATGCGCGCCTTGATCTCGTTGGTGATGTGAGGTATCACCTGCACGGTGTCGCCGAGGTAGGCGCCCTGGCGCTCCTTGGCGATCACGCTGGAGTAGATCTGACCGGTGGTGACGTTGGCCGAGGCGGACAGCTCGGTGTCCAGGAACCGCTCGTAGTGGCCCACGTCCAGGTCCGTCTCGGCCCCGTCGTCGGTGACGAACACCTCTCCGTGCTGGAAGGGGTTCATGGTCCCCGGGTCGACGTTGAGGTAGGGGTCGAGCTTTTGCATGGTGACACGTAGGCCGCGCGACTTCAGGAGTCGTCCCAGGCTGGAAGCGGTCAGGCCTTTGCCGAGACTGGAGGCGACGCCGCCAGTAACGAAGAGGTGCTTGGTACTCGCGGCGGATGCCAAAGTGATGCTCCCGTGGGTTGAGTGGCTACGGCGGGCTCGGGTCGGGCCGAGCGGCCGTGCGGCGGTCCGGTTGCGGGCGGTCGGGCCGTCGCTCCGGCCGCCGGACTCCACGGGGCACCAGGATAACAGGCCACCCGTCCGTCCACACCGGGAAACCTCCCGTGCACCTCGTCGCCTCCCTCCCCTCACCGGTGGGATCGGCCCGAAAGGCTCTCCCACAGCGGCTTTGCGGAGTTCGGCCCGCGCCCCACCTCGACGGCGGGAGACGAACGCCATACGGACACGACGCGGTGACGGCGGCACGGGGCCGGGTCGCGGCGGCCTTCTCAGGCGGGGAACCCCCCGGCACGCCCCAGGTAGGCGGGGGGCCGCTTGTCCAGTCGCTCGCCCATCCACGCACCCAGGGCGGCGGCGTCGGACATGCTCACTCCCGTGTGCAGGCCGCTGCGGTGCAGCATGTACAGCAGGTCCTCGGTGGCGATGTTGCCGGTCGCGGCGGGTGCGA
>CALGOD010000245.1 GCA_937957845.1 uncultured Nocardiopsis sp. | reverse complement strand
GGCTCCGCTGCCGGTCCCCGGCCCCCTCCACCGCTTGGCCATCGGCCTGTCCCTCCCCCGTCTGCGTTCCGCGCTGATCGGCTTGAGCGAGGCCGTGGGGTTCCCCTCGGAGCGTGTGGACAGCCTGGTGGTGGCGGTCAACGAACTGGCGGCCAACGTGCTGGAGCACGGCGCGGGCAAGGGGACCGTGCAACTGTGGCGTGCCCCGGGCAGGTGGGTGTGCGACGTCTTCGACGAGCGTGGAGGACTGAGCGACCCGCTGGCCGGCTACCGTCCGGCCGATGACCTGCGCTCACGCGGGTACGGGCTGTGGATCACCCGGCAGAGCTGCGACTTCATGGAGATCAGCGGGAGCGGCGAGGGCTCCCTGATACGGCTCCACTTCGTGGATCGGGCCGTCGTCCCCGACCTCGCGGAGGGTACGGGGATGCGTGCCCCGCTCAACCCCTGAGGGAGTCCACGGCGCCTCCTGTGCTCGCCATGATCGGAATGACCTGGTCGATTCCGGCTATGACGAACAGACGATTGACCTGCTGCTGGGGTTCGGCGACCACCAGGCCGATGCCGAGGTCGCGGGCCTGACGGTAGGCGGCGACGAGCACCCCGATACAACGGGAGTCGCAAAAGCCCACCTTCGCCAGATCGACGACCACCCCCTGCGGCAGGTCGACGGTCAGAACACCGTCGAGCACCTCGGCCAAGGCCGGAGAGGTCACCGCGTCCATCTCCCCCACAGGGGGGACGACGACGACGCCATCCTCACGACGGATCGGGATGTCTGACGTCACGGTCGTTTCTCCTTGTCGTTCCGGGACGGCCCCGCCCTCTCATCATGGCGCTTCTCGATCACGCTGGGGACTCATCGCCCGGTGTTACCTGGCTGTTCACTCGCGTTCCGGACGGCATGGCGCCTCCGCGGCCGCGTTCCCGTGTTCTCCTCCACCAGGTCACGGGCCACGTCCACCACGCGCTTGCGGTTGCGTTGGGCGACCTCGCGCAGCGCGGCGAAGGCGGTGTCCGCGTCACAGCCCCTGGCGTGCATGATGATGCCCTTGGCCTGGTCGATCACCGTACGCGCCGTCATGGCCCGGCGCATGTGCGCGGTCTCCCTGGCCACGTCGGCCTGGCGTCCGACGTTGTGGAGGGAGACGGCCGCGTGCTCGGCCAACAGCGCGGTCAACGGCGCCACGACGTCCTCGTCGAAGGCGTCCGCCCGACCGGAGTGGACCCCGAAGGTGATCACCCGGTCGTCGTTCTCACCGGGCATCGGGCTGGGCAGGGTGAGGGAGGAGCGATCACCGCACTGGACCGCCATGCTGGTGTAGCGGGGCCAGCGGTGGGGTTCGCGCAGGATGTCGCCCACCCGAACCTGGCGCATGTCCCGAACCGCCTCCACTGTGGGCCCCTGGTCACTGGTGTACTGGTGCTCGAAGGCGACCGACAGGTCGGCGTGGGAGGCACCGTAGTCGGTGACGACGTGCCGGACGGCCCCGTCGGCTCCCTCGACCTCACGCCAGACCACCACGAGTGCGGCCGAACAGCCGGGCACGCCCACGGCCGCGGCCCCGCTCATCTGGTCGAGGGCGCGCTCCAGGGTGACGCCCTCCTCCTGACCCAGCGCGCCGATGTCGCGGGCCAGACGCTCGGTCCACACGTTCCGGCCTCCTTTGCACGTCCGGGCTCCGACTAACCGTAACCTTGGGAGGACCCGGAAACAGCCATCCGCCGACTTCGGGGACTACGCCATCCATGACGGGAGACCTGAGCGTGCCGGAGAACCTCGCCGGGCTACAGCGTGAGATCACCGCTCTGAGTGAGCGTATCGCCGCCCTGCGCAGCACGCACACCATGTACCCCGACGACGCCGGGAGCACCGCGGAGGCGGCTCTGGCCGAACTGGAGTACGCCGAGCGTCTGCTGGGACAGGCCGGGGCGCAGCTGGCACGGGCCCATTCCCAGTCCGAACCGCGCCGTCAGGGCGACGACGGCGAGCGGGCCCTGCTACGCGCGGTGTTCCAGGAACTGAGCGTTCCCGTCGTGCTGCTGGATCACGAGGGTTACATCCGACGGATCAACAACGCCGGAGCCGCCCAGCTCGGCAGCGCACAGGGCTACCTCACCGGCAAACCCTTCGTGCACTTCGTCGACCTGCGCAAACGTGCGACGATGCGTTCCTGGATGGCCGCTGTGCTGCGTGGCGACGGCGACGCCGCGCTGGAGTCACGGTTGGCCCAGCGGGGCTGGGCCGAGGACGTGCACCTGACCCTGACCCGCCTGGAGTTGCCCACCGAGCCACACCCGCTCGTGCTGGTGGCGATGTCGCCGCCGATGAACGGCGCGGAGGAGGAGGGTCCGGCTCCGCTGGAGCCGGAGGTGGAGGACCAGGTGGTGGTGCTGGCCGCCCGCAGGTTGGACGTGCTGACCCGGATGACCCGGCTCCTGCTGCGCTCCTCGGGCGGCTCCGGAAGGCCGCTCGCGTTGACCGACGCCGCCGAACTGCTGGCCGATTCCTACGCCGACTGGGTCGTCGTGGACGTGTGCGACCTGCCCACCGGTCCCGACGCGGCACGCCGCGCCGTGGTCGCCGGTCCTGCCGACGCGCCCTCGGAGCAGAGGAAGGCGGTGGCCGCGGCGGCTCCCGGAGCCTCCGACATCCCCGGTGAGGTGTTGGGTCGGGGACAGTCCCTGCTGTTCCCGCTGATCGAGGACGAGGCCGTACTGGGCCACGCCGAGTCGGGCGCCCCGTTGCTGGCGATGCTCGGCGCGGGCTCGCTGTTGTCGGTGCCCCTGCGCGGCAGCAGGGGCGTGCGCGGCGCGCTCACCCTGATCCGCCGCAGCAACCGGGGGAGCTTCCGCCTGGCCGACCTCGGTCTGATCGAGGAGATCGGCGAGCACATCGGGCTGGCCCTGCCGCCCCGCCCCTCCTCCTGAACCGTCCGGGCGACCCGGGGCCGAGAGCCCCGCGCCACCCGAGCGGGCTCCCGGTCACTCCGGGCCGTACAGGGTGTCCACCAGTGTGGACAGCCGGGACACCGAGCCGTCCACTCGACGTCCGCCCTCCACCAACGGTTGGTCCGCGTCCTGGTAGTTGTTCACGATGTGTTCGCGCAGCTCGGCCAGGTCGGCCTGCACCTGGCGGGAATGCCGGGCCAGCTGCTCGGCCAGGAGCTTCCCCGATTCGCCGGTCTCCTGACCCAGGTCCCGTTGGAGTGCGCGGGCCTGCTCGCGCATCTGCGCCTTGAGCTGATGCAGCTCCACGAACACCTCGACCTTGGAGCGCAGTACCCAGGGGTCGAACGGTTTGAGCAGGAAGTCCACGGCGCGCGAGGCGTACCCGCGGAAGACCTGGTGTCGATCGAACTCCTGGGCGGTCAGGAAGATGATCGGCACGTCCTTGGTCTTCTCACGTTGCTTGATGTGCGCGGCGGTCTCGAAGCCGTCCATGCCCGGCATGACCACGTCGAGCAGGATGACCGCGAAGTCGGTGCCCAGAAGGTGTTTGAGTGCCTCCTCACCCGAGTTCGCCCTGATCAGGTTCTGGTCCAGGGAGGTGAGTGCGGCCTCCAGTGCGATCAGGTTCTCCTCGCGGTCGTCAACGAGGAGGATGTTGGCCTTCTGGGTCACTTCTGGTTACTCCACGTCCTTGTCGGGGGTGCTGGTGCCCGGGTCCCCGCTCTGGTCGTCGTCAAGGGTCTCATCGCGTTCGGGACTGAGCCAACGTCGCATGACGTCGAGCAGGTGGTCCAGGTCGACCGGCTTGGTCACGTAGTCCGAGGCACCCGCCGCGAGACTACGCTCCCTGTCGCCCTGCATCGCCTTGGCGGTGAGCGAGATGATCGGCAGGTCGGCGAACTGCGGCATCTCCCGGATGCGCTGGGTGGTCTGGTTTCCGTCCAGTTCGGGCATCATCACGTCCATCAGGACGAGTGAGATGTCCTCGTTGGCCTCCAACCTGGCGATTCCGGCGTGACCGTTGTCGGCGTAGAGGACCTCCAGTCCCTGGGCCTCCAGGGCGCTGGTGAGCGCGAAGACGTTGCGCACGTCGTCGTCGACGATGAGGACGCGCTGACCGTTCAGGACGGCTCTGCGTTCGGGGTCGGTGCGCGCCTCCGGTTCGGGTGTCTCCTCCCTCGGCTCCCCCACGTTCTCCCTTCCCGCCACGTGGGACTCGGGAACCTTGAGCACGGGGACGGTCGGCAGCGGTTCCTCGGAGAGGTCGGTGAGCGCGGCCACGGCCGCGTCGAAGTCCTCGTCGGGGATGGAGTAGCCGTCGTCGATCACGGAGGATCCGAACAGGCCGGTGTCCGAGGCGCGACCGGTCTCCAGTGCGGGCACGGCGTCCATGCCGCCGAGGGCACGGACGTCCTCAGCGCGTTCCCCCGCGTCTTCGGGCAGGCGCACCGGCAGTAGCAGCGTGAAGGTGGAACCCCGGTTGGGCACGCTCTGCACGCGGATCTCACCCCCCAACAGGCGGGCGAAGTTACGGCTGATGGACAGTCCGAGACCGGTACCGCCGAAGCGGCGGGAGGTACCGCCGTCCCCTTGGTGAAAGGCCTCGAAGATGACCTGGAGTTTGTCCTCGGCGATACCGATGCCCGTGTCGGCGACGCTGAAGGCGATGACCTCCTCGTTCTCCGCGAACATCTCCAGGTCGGTGTCCTCCAGGGCCCAGGC
>CALGOD010000244.1 GCA_937957845.1 uncultured Nocardiopsis sp. | reverse complement strand
GTGAGGCAATGACGAATACCTATGTTGCCAAGGCAGGATACAGAAGAATTCCCGTGTGATGCGGTAGTTTCACGGGCAGTTCGGGAGAACGAATAAAGAACGCCTCTGCCGGTGGAACGGGGGCCGTTTCCTGTGCGATCATCTGTGAAAAGGAGAGGCAAGGAGACTTCATGCCGCTCATGGTGACGTGCGCCGGGGCTCTTCACGTGGGTGCCGTGTCCTCCTCCCACCGCGGCGTCGAGGTGCGGGGAGGTCGCCGGAATAGGGGCGGGGCCCTCGTGTGGCCGGGGCGTGCTGGGGCACGACCCGAAGTGGTCGCCGGATCGCCTCCAAGCCGTAAGAACCTCCTGTGCGGGCGCGGGGCGGTCATGGATCGCCCGTGTCGGTCCTGTGGTGGGGGCCGGCGATCCACGCCCACAGGCATGGGGTGCGACCTCTCCGCAGACAGGGTTCGCGCAGTTGTGATCACCGGTCGGTGTCGGACTCCGAAGCCCAGGCCGAGAGAAGGGACATGATGTCGACCGAAGCTTTGGGTGCGGTCCGCGAACTGCTTTCCACGGTGAGCGGCCTGGCCGCGTCGACGGAGGAGAAGGGCGTCGTCCCCGACAGCACCATCGACGACCTCGCCGAGGCGGGTCTGTTCCGGATGCTGCAACCCGCACGGTACGGGGGGCTGGAGGCCTCGCCCCTGGACTTCTTCACCGCGGTGCGGGAGCTGTCCGGCGCGTGCGGTTCGACCGGGTGGGTCGCCTCCATCCTGGGGGTGCACCCCTGGCACGTCGCCCTGTTCTCGGCACAGGCCCAGGACGAGGTGTGGGGCGAGGACCCCGACACGAGGGTCTGCTCCTCCTACGCGCCGACGGGCAAGGTGGAAACCGTCGAGGGCGGCTACCGGATCAGTGGGCGCTGGAGCTTCTCCAGCGGTTGTCTGCACTCCTCCTGGGCCCTGCTGGGCGGGCTCGTCCACCACCCCGCGAGGAAGTCCCCGGAGATGTGCACCTTCCTGGTCCCCCTGGGGGACTACAAGG
>CALGOD010000243.1 GCA_937957845.1 uncultured Nocardiopsis sp. | reverse complement strand
GTTCGCCCAAGCCCCACCAGCGACATCACCCACCTGCGCCACCAGCTCAAAGGCCGGTGGAGAGTGACCCTGCGCGCGGTGATTGGTCCTGCTGTCCCTGCACGGCCTGCCACCCGCCCAGATCGCCGCCCTGCTGGACTACCACCCCACCACCGCGCGCCGCTGGATCACCCGCTACAACCACCAAGGACTGCCCGGACTGGCCGACCGTCCCGGCACCGGATGTCCCCGCCTGGGCGGCCCGCACCTGCCCAGACGCCTGACCACCCTGCTCCAGCGTCCCGGTCCGTGGGTACTTCCGCGCCTGTGGCGCTACCTGGGCCACCCCCGGCTGAGCCCGCCCACCCTTCTACCACCGACTGCGCCAGGTGGCCGTGTGGCGTCGACCCAAAGCCATCGCTCGCGGCGACCCCGCACACGATGCCGTCGTGGCCGCGATCGCCGCCCGGGGGCACCTGCTGCCGGCCGGTTCGGTCATCTGGGCCCAGGACGAGACCCACCTGCACCTGCTGCCCACCTTGCGCGCCTCCTGGACGCTGCGGGGCCGACGTCCCCACGTCCTCACCCCCGGCCGCAACCGGCAGATCACCGGGCTGGGGGCGCTGGAGGTGACCACCGGCAGATGGGCCTACCGGCTGGGCAAGCGCAGCGCGGCCGACTTCGTGGCCCTGCTGGAACAGGTCGTGGCCACCTTCCCCACCGCTCCGGCGATCCTGGTGATCTGCGACAACGACAGCATCCACCACGCCCCCTGGTACGGCGGTTCGTGGCCGCCCCCCGGGCCTGCACGTGTGGTTCGGAGCGCGCTACAGCCCGCACGACAACCCGGCCGAACGCATCTGGGGCGGGTTGAAGGCGTATGTGGCCAACACCGAGGTGAGCTGGCCGGGGCGACGACGGCAGGTGCACGCGTTCTTCCGCGCCCGGTCGCCCGACCAGCCCCTGGTCACCGCCGCGCCCTGGACCAGCCCCGTGGTTCCCCGCTGATTACGCGCAGAACTTCGGGAAAGGCGCTTACTGAGTTTTTCGTTAGTTCTGCGCGCGTGCGGAACTTGGTCGTGCGAGCATCACGAACATGCCCCTCACAACCGAGTCCCCTGGCCCTGAGGAAACCTTTCCCCCGCTGACCCGCCCTCAACTGGCCGAGGCCCGACGCATACGTGCGGCCGAACTCTTCGACCAGGGCCACCACTCCCACGCCGAGATCGCCCGGATGCTCGGCGTGTGTTCCGACAGCGTCCGGCGTTGGAAACGCCTGTGGGAACAAGGCGGGATGGCGGCTTTGCGTCGCCGCCCGGCCACCGGGCGGCCGCCCAAGCTGACTGCAGAACAGGTCGAACAGGTCCGCGCTGTCCTGGAGCAGGGCGCGTTGGCGCACGGTTTCGCTTCCGCGTTGTGGACCCTGGAGCGGGTGGGTCCGGTGGTGGCGCGTACCACGGGGGTGGAGTCGTCGGTGTCGGCGGTGTGGCGGCTGCTCACCCAGAAGCTGGGGTGGAGCCTGCAACGCCCCCAGCGCAAGGCCGTCAAGTGTGATGAGGCCGTGATCGCCCGGTGGGTGGCCCACGAGTGGCCGCGCCTCAAAAGGGGGCCATGAGAAAACGGGCATGGATCATGTTCTTCTACGAATCGTGGTCTCGCTGCTGCCTCAGGTGCGCCGCACCTACGCACCTCGCGGCCGCACCCCCCACCCTGCTCCACCGGCTGAACTGGAAGAAAGCGTCGATGGCCGCCGCGTTGGGCTACCACGGCACTGATCCTGAGCGCGGTGCTCGGTTGTGCTTCCACCTCAAGCCGGGCAGCTATGACACCGACGCGCTGATCTCGGTACGGGAGCAGCTCAAGGCCTTCTACGAGGGCGAACGGGTGGTGCTGGTCTGGGACGGGTCGAGCGCGCACCGGAGCCGGACCATGCGCGCCTGGGTGGATGCCCAGGACCGGCTCATCCTGGAGCGGTTGCCCGCCTACGCCCCCGAGCTCAACCCCGTAGAGATGCTGTGGTCGGCGATCAAGACACGGGAGTTGGCCAACGTGGCCGGGGAGCACCTGGCCGACGCCACCGAGCGCGGGATCGACCGGGTCTGCGCAGACGGCCGACACCCGTGGTCCCTCCTGGCCCACAGCGGACTGGAGATCCACCCCTTCACCCCACACAACTAACGAAAAACCCAGTAAGAGCTCATCTCAAAAGATCTGCGAGGCACCCCTGCGCCTGGCATGATCACATGCTGTGAGTGATGTGTTGCCCGATGGACTCCGGGAGATCGTCCAGCCGCTCCTGCCTCCCGCGCCGAAGACCGGCCGCCCCCGTACGGACCAAAGAGCCGTGCTGACCACGGTGCTGTTCGTCCAGGCCTCGGGATGCTCCTGGGAGAAGGCCGACGGCCTGTTCGGCGT
>CALGOD010000242.1 GCA_937957845.1 uncultured Nocardiopsis sp. | reverse complement strand
GCGCCCACGTCGTGCACGGCCATGGCATAGGCGGCCGACCAGTGCTCACGGCCCAACAGCACCGGGTTGCGTTGGTTCCCCTGGTAGGTGGCCACCGCCGCACGGGCGCCCTGCTCGTGCGCCCGCACCAGGCGGCGCACCGCCTCGGGGGTGACCAGGGGCTGATCGGCCAATGCGATCAGCACCGCGTCCGCGGTGTCCGGCAGGGCGTCGATCCCGGCGCGTACCGACGACCCCATCCCGGTCCGCCAGTCGGGGTTGTGCACGGTGTGGGCACCCCGGACCACCGTCTCGGCCGCGCCCAGCACCACCATGACGGGCGTGCAGCCGCCCGCGGTCAACGTACGCACGCCCCGGTCGACCAGGCGCTCACCACCGACCTCCAGCAGCGCCTTGGGGCGCCCGAGTCTGCTTCCCGAGCCCGCCGCCAAGAGCAGGCCCGTCACCAGGCCCGTAGGTGTGTGTTCCCCGTCCCGCGAGTCCCCAGTACCCATGACGCGATGATGCCACGTGGGAGCGTCCGAGGTGGGCCGACCGGCACAGACCGTACGCCCGCACCCGTCGGTCTCGTCGACCTCTCCTCCGTGACCAGGGACTTCACCATTTACCTGGTTTCGGTTCACCTGGTGGCGTGGTCGGGATCGACCGGAACCAGGGGCTCTCTCGGCGTATCGCGGTGGATACGCCCCTCGGTCTCCCGCAGCGCGCGGCCGCTTCCACCCCAACGTGTCCGCACCAGCTCCGCGGCGATCGACACCGCGGTCTCCTCCGGGGTGCGTCCCCCGAGGTCCAGGCCGATCGGCGAGTGCAGACGCGCCAGGGCCTCCTCCCCCACCCCGGCCTCGCGCAACCGCTCCATCCGGTCCTCGTGGGTGCGCCGTGACCCCATCGCGCCGATGTAGCCCGCACGGGTCCTCAAGGCCTCCTTGAGCACGGGGACGTCGAACTTGGGATCATGGGTGAGCACGCAGATGGCGGTACGTTCGTCGATCTCGTCGGCGATCTCCTCCAAGAACACGTGGGGCCACTTGACCACCACCTCCTCGGCGGTGGGGAACCGCTTGGCGGTGGCGAACACGGGGCGGGCGTCGCACACCGTCACCCGGTACCCCAGGTAGGAGCCGAGGTCGGCGACGGCCGCCGCGAAGTCGATCGCACCGAACACCAGCATGCGCGGGGCGGGCGCGAACGACTGGACGAACACCTCCAGTTCGTCACCGCGTCGCTGCCCGTCGGTTCCGTAGTGCAGCAAACCGGTGCTGCCCTGGGCGAGCATGCCGCGCACGTCGTCGTCCAGCGCGTCGGTGAGCCGGCCGCTGCCCAGGTCGCCCTCGGCGTGGTCGGGCCACACCACCCGGCGTCTGCCCACACGCCCCGTGTCCGAGGGGTCGGAGACGATGGTGGCCACGGCGACGGGCTGGTGTTCGTCGATGGCGCCGATCACCGCCCCGAGCTGGGTGTAGGTGGCCCGGTCGACCGGTTCGACGAACATGTGCAGGGTCCCGCCACAGGTCAGCCCCACGCTGAAGGCGTCCTCGTCGCTGACCCCGTAGGTGCGCCGCACGGGAATCCCCGTGCGGATGACCTCCATGGCCTCCTGGTAGACCGCGCCCTCCACACAGCCGCCGGACACACTGCCGACGACCTCGCCGGAGGCGCTGACCAGCATCGACGCCCCCGCGTCGCGGGGCGCGCTCTTGTAGGTGTCGATCACCGTGGCCAGCGCGAATGTCTCGCCCGAGGCGTACAGGTCGGACACGGCCGCTCGGATGTCGCGCACGCGGTACCTTCTTCCACGTTCCGTCAGTGGTCCTGGGTACCAAACTACGTGTTCCACACGACACCGGGGGGAGCCACGGATCACCGAGGATCCGACGGCTCCCCCGGGGCGGTCCTACGGGCGTTCGGGCTCCTGGGCCTCTCCTCGGTCGCGCAGCAACTCCTGGAACTCCTCCAGGTTGCGCCGGGCGCGTTCGCCGTCCGTGCTCTGGATGCCCATCACCGCCAGCGTGGTGCCGTCGGCCAGGTCCGCGGAGGGCCAGGGTTCACCGATCGGCATCTGGACGTCCACCACCTCGGCCCATGAGAGCACGTGGGTGCGGATGCTGTTGACCACCGTCACGCCCTCCTCCGTGGCCACGAGCCGGGGCCGGGCGAGCAAGTGCAGGGTGGCGGCGATGGCCAGCCCCATTCCCACGAGCAGGAACCTGTCGAGGGTCCCCCAGTTCTGCGGCAGGATCACGGCGAGCAGTGCCAGGGTCGCCACGATCAACAGGCCGAGACCGTAGGCGACCAACCGTACCGATCGGGGCCGCCAGACCCTGGGAAGGACCGGCTGCTTCGACGCCTCGTCCACGGATTGTTCCCTCGTCCGCACCGACTGCTCCACTCTCGACCCGCCCCGGAGGTCCGGGGCTCCCACTCCACCACCGGGGACGTCGGTCCCCTCGCGCGTCCCGGTCCGGTCAGCGGCGCAGCCCCCGCAGGACCACCGCTG
>CALGOD010000241.1 GCA_937957845.1 uncultured Nocardiopsis sp. | reverse complement strand
TGGCCCGGGTGTTGGACGAGGCGGAGACCTTCGTGGGGGCGGCCATGGCCGGACGCGAGGCGACGCCCGGTTGCCAGGCCGTACTGGGTTTCGAGGGCACCGAGTCGGAGGTGGAGGTCCTCGCGGCGGCGGTCGGGAAGGTCATGGAGGCGTCGGGCGGTACCGCGTGGGGAGCCGAGCCGGTGGCGCACTGGCGGAACAACCGTTTCTCCGCGCCCTACCTGCGCGACACCCTGCTGTCGGCGGGAGTCCTCACCGAGACCCTGGAGACCGCCGCCTCCTGGTCCGCTCTGCTGCCGCTGTACACGGCCGTGTCGGAGGCGCTCACCGAGGCCCTGGAGGGAGAGGAGGGCGGCGCCGTGGTGATGTGCCACGTCTCGCACACCTATCCCACCGGCGCCTCGTTGTACTTCACGGTGGCGACCGCCGCGGGCTCCGCGCCCCTGGAACGATGGGGCCGGGCCAAGCGGGCGGCCTCGGAGGCGATCACCGCGCACGGGGGGACCATCACCCATCACCACGCGGTGGGAACCGACCATCGGCCCTGGATGAACGCCGAGATCGGACCGTTGGGCGGCGAGGTGCTCCGGGCCGTGAAGACGGCGCTGGACCCGGTGGGGGTGCTGAACCCCGGCAAGCTCATCCCCGACCCCTGAGGGCCATGGGCGGAGGAGGCCGCGGGTACCGGCCCGTCACACGTCCCCGACGGGCCCTCAGGCCCGCTCCGCCTCCCGGGAGAGCTGCCGCTCCACCTGCCCGGCGAAGTCGTCGAGGAAGCCCAGGACCTCGTCGTCTTGGAGATTCGGGTCCTCGACGACGTAGGAGAGGTTGACCACGAGGTTGGCGGTGACGAAGGTGGCCACGGCGAAGGACTCCTCGACGAGGTGGCCGTCGCCCTCGTAGAGGACCGCGTGCCCGACGTCGCCCGCCGACACGGGGCGCCACGCCAGGACGATGAGCCCTTCCCCGCCCTCCTCCGGGTGGTCCTCCGCCCGCCGGTCCTCCAGGTCCTCCTCGGCCTCCCGGCGCAGGTTCTCCGCCGCCTCTCCACCGTCCTCGTACTCGAACAGGCCGACGTCGACGTACATACGGACGCCGTCGCCGTCCTCGACCCTGCAGTTGAGATAGCCGAGGACCTCCTCCTCGTCCTCCAGGTGGGTGGTCTCCTCCTCCGCGTCGTAGTACTCACCGTTCACGTGGAGACGGTCCGCGTCGGGGACGCCGCCGAGCATGTCGGAGGGCATCAGACGACGGCACGAGGGCAGGTCGGCGTAGAGACGATCGCCCACGGTGTTCCACATCACGACGCCGAGGGAGGTCGCGGGCAGGAGCGTGGCGACGACCGCGGCGACGATCAGCGCCGTCCTGCGGCGCCGGGGTCCGTCCGGCCGCTCCGGGTCGCCGGGCCCCGGTGGCCGTCCGGGAGGGGTCCCTCCAGGTGCGCCGTATCCGGGTCGCGGGGTGTGGGTCGGACCACCGGGGGGCGCCGCCGACCACGTGTCGGAGCCCGGTCCGTCATGGGAGCCGGGATGTCGTCCGGGATGTGGCCGTCCCGGCCGACCGGGGAACGGGCCATCGTCGGGAAGATCGGTCATCGGCTCCGCGGCGTGGACGGCCGCCGCGCCTCCTCCCCCGTCTTCTTCGGCCGCGCGGTACGGCCGGGGATCGCCCCTGCCCCAGGTCACAGGCGTGGGAGCGCGTCCGGGACGTCGTTCTTCAGTGTTCCCGTCCCCGGGCGTTCGCTCACCTCCACGACCCGATCACTCCTCTGAGATCCTCGGCTCAGAGCGCGAAGGTCAGGCCCTCGGAGAGTTCGATGAGCATGTCGAACTCTCCGGTCCCCGCGTGCCCCCGATTGGCCTTGGCGACCGCCAGGCAGGGGGCGAAGGCACGCACCCACTCCATCATCCGGTCGCCGTCCACTTCCAGGATCCGGGAGAGCACGTCCACACGGTGGACCACCTCTGGCAGGGTCGTGGCCTTCCACAACGCCCAGTCCACGGCGTCGACCGCGCCGTCCCCCAAGCAGGCTCGGGGGTCCATGGCCACCAGGCCGCGCTCTCCCCCGTCGATCACGTTGCCCGGGTGCAGGTCCCCGTGCAACGGCACGACGTCGACCTCCCCGTTGGCCAGGTCACGGGCCCTGCAGAAACCCTGGTGCATGGAGGAGGCGGAGACGACCTCGGCCGCCGGCCCCTCGTTGCGCTCCCGGTTCCACAGGTCGAAGACGAACTGCACACGCGAGGCCAGTGGACGCAGTTCGAGCAGCTCCCGGTGGGGCATCTCGACGGCGTGCAGTCGACCGATGAGCGCGCCGATGACCTCCATGGGAGGGACCACCCCGCCCGCGGCGACGGTGTCGCCCTCGATCCACTCCATCAGGATGGCGCCCCGTTCACCGTCCACCCCCCACACCACGGGCACGCTCCCGGACGACTCCCATATCCGCAGCATCCTGGCCTCGGACACGGCCAGGCCACTGTCCGGGGAGATCTTGAGCACTCCAGGGGCGCCGTCGGAACGAAGGACGCAGACCACGACGGAGGTCCGGCCGTGCGGGGCCGGACCCTCGACGGTCAGTTCCCACTGCGAGGCGAGTTCCTCCACGACCCTGGGAAGCTCTGTCAGCCACTCCTCGACATGACTGCCGAAGCGCCGTTCGAGACGCCGCCGCTGCTGGTCATCGACGAACCGGGCTGTGACGTCGTTCATACCTCCACCTTAGGTCGCTCGCGTCGACACCGACCGAAGGCCGACGGACCAGGTGACACCTGGTTTCACGAGCGCTGTCGTGAGCACGGGCGGGCGTGCGGACCCTTCTCGACACGGGGTCGCGGAGGGGACCACGCCCGCTTCCGCCTCCGGGTTCGAAGGCGGGTACCGCTCTCGTGGGTGCGGGAGGCTCCCGCCCGGTCGGGGCCATACCCATTCGCACGCCCCCGATAACGGCACCACGCTTCGGCGAGCCGTCAGGCGAGCCGTCCCTTCGCCGCCCGATGCTGGGCCAGGAGTGTGTCCACGACCAGGTCGGAGGGCCACAGGGGAGCGGTGGTCGCGGTGACGTCCAACTCGCGCAGCAGGGCGGAGTCGAGGCCGTCCACCAGTCTCCATGTGGCGACCACGACCTTGTCGTGGCCGTGGCGGCGCAGTCTGTCGACGGCGTCGGACACCGACGGCGCCCAGGTGCGCAGATAGCCGACCTGGACAGGGGAGTCGATGCGGCGGCTGAGCATGCGCGCCACGTCCATGACGACCTGGCGTTCCTCGATACCGGTGGTGCCGTCAGCGGCCAGGACCACGCCGTCGGAGGGCTTCCACCCCTCGTCGGCGAGCCGTCCGGCGAGGTCGGCGACGATGGAGGGGACCGCACCGAGGGGCGCGGTGTGGCAGGAGTTCTCCATCCGCCCCAGGGCGATCCGGGAGAGCAGGCGGGCGCTGGCGACGTCGCCGCCGGCCACGAAGGCGGGGACGACCACCTTGGGCCCCCGGACGGAGCGGATGACCGCGGTGACGTCCTCCGGGGTGCCGAAGGCCGGGGCCACGGGCACCTCTCCTCTGCCGGCGACGGCCTCCGCCAGGCCGCGCAGCGCCTCCCTCCGCTGAGTGTCACGCGAGTCGTCGGCTACGAGGACCATCGTGGGGACCATGCAGGGCTCCTTCGTGCATCGCTGGGAAGAATCCGCCGGACATGAGCGGATTTACTCTGGGGGGTTTCTGTCATGTCACATGGAGGAAAACCGCGAACAATGGCTGTGGTGGTTATCGCCACCGGAACCACCGGTGAACCATAACAATCTCCAAAAACCTCCGGAGTGTCCATGTCACCGAAGGGTGGTAGATCGGAAGAGCACACGTCTGAACTCCAGTCACAAGACGGAATCTCGTAT
>CALGOD010000240.1 GCA_937957845.1 uncultured Nocardiopsis sp. | reverse complement strand
TGCCGGAGACCGGTTTCAAGGTCGGCATCGCTAACAGCCGCTTAGAGCTCGCGCGGATAGGACGGCGTATGGATCAGGGGCACCGGGCAGGACGAGAGTCCCACCGGTAGCGCTTCCAGGACTGCCGGACCAGGCGGCGGATGATGATGATCGCGCTGGCCAGCGCCACCCAGGCGTTCTGCACGCACCCTTGCCGGTCGGTCACCCTCGCCAGCGCCGAGAACCCTCTGTTGTGCCATGAGTTGGTCCGCTCGACGACCCATCGACGAGTGTGGTTGATAGGCAGGAATACCCCCTTGGGAGTGATGTTCGGGGTGCAGCCCAGCTCGGAGAGAAGATCCCGGGTCCGAGCCGAGTCATAGCCCGCATCCAGGTGAACCGTGATGACCTCAGGAAGCCTGAATCCGACCACGGCGAGGGTCTCTAGCGTCGGACGCAGGAGCGGAGAGTCGTTCCTGTTGGCCCCGGCCAGCACCCATCCGATCGGTATCCCGCCGCCGTCCACGAGCACCGATCTCTTGAGACCCAATTTGCCGCGGTCGACAGGGCTGCGGCCGGTGTTCTCTCCTCCGCACGGTGCCTTGACGATGCATCCGTCGACCACGAGGTTGTCCAGGTCGAGGCCGACAGCCTGGTCGTAGGCTTCCAGCGCCAGGTGGTGGAGCCGCTCGAACACGCCGGCACGGATCCACTCGTCCCGGCGGGCTCGCATCGTGGTCGCCGAGCAGGTCTCATCGGCGTGCTGCTGGTAGGTACCTCCCAGGACGAGGCGGGCCAGAAGCTTGTCAAAGACGACCCGGTCTGGGATGCGCGGGCGGTGACACCCCAAAGGGTGGTTGATGTTGCGTTCGGGCAGCAGGGCTCGGAACTGTTCCCACAGAGGGTCGGCGATGAAGCCGGGCAGGACGGGCACGTGGTCTTGTGATCGTCGTCGTCGAGAAGAAGGGCGGGGCCGCCGCGCCGTACCCGTCCGGGCGCGGTGCGGCGGCCCCGGTCCTGCTACCCGACCTGCGGCTGCCCCGCCGCGGTGGACGGCGAGCGGGAGATGACCACGGCACCGACGACCAGCCCGATAACGGCGAGCACCGCAGCGACCACGAACGGGTCCCCGGAGTGCAGGGCCGGTGCGAACCCGAGGCCGACGTAGACGGCCACCCCGGCTGCTCCGCCGAGCTGGTCAGATGCTCGCTGGACGCCGGAGGCGATCCCGGCGTCCTCCTCGGTGGTGCCGCTGACTGCGATGTACTGCAGACCCACGAGCCCGAAGCCCATGCCCGCTGCGATCAGTAGCATCGCCGGGAGCAGCCACACCGCTCCACCATCCAGGACGGCCACGAGCGCGACCACGCCCATCGCGCCGGCAGCCGCTGCCAGGCCGACCAGCACGCAGGCGCGTGCGCCCCAGTGTCCCAGCAGCCGAGGCACGAGCACCGAGGCCACGATCAGCGCCACGGCCAGGGGCAGCATCGTCAGGCCTGCCCCCAGAGGCCCGATACCGAGCCTGTCCTGCAGGTAGAACGTGAACAGTAGGAACGAGGTCGACAACGCACCGCTGAGCAGCATCGTCGTCAGGTTCGCCCGCAGCCGGGCCCGATCGGCGAAGAAGGTCAGCGGGACCAGCGGGTTCGGCGACCTCGACTCGACCCGCACGAACCCGGCAGCAGCCAGCACCGCGCACACCAGCGCGACCCCGCTGACCCACAGGCCGGTGGCAGGCTCGCCCGCCTCGACCGCGGCGTAGACGAACAGCAGCGGGCACGCGGTCAGCAGGAGCGAACCGGGAAGGTCCAAGCGGCACCGTCCCCCGGACGCGGGCCGGTCGGCCGGTACCAGGAGCAGCGCGGCCACGATCACGACCAGGATGAAGGGCACCGAGACCAGGAAGACCCAGCGCCAGCCCAGGTGGGCGGTGATGATCCCTGACAGGGCGAACCCGAGAACCAGGCCGCAGCTGGCCACGGCCGCCCACACGCTCAGGGCCCGTGAGCGGCGCGGCCCCTCGGGGAAGAGCAGCACGATGGTCGCCATCGCCGCGGGCAGCGCGACAGCCTCGCCCGCGCCCTGGAGCAGGCGGGCCGCGACCAGGACCGGAAAGGACGGGGCCAGGCCAGCCAGCAGGGAGGCCGCGCCGAAGACGCTCGTGCCGACCAGGAGGGTGCGGCGGCGGCCGAGAAGGTCACCGAGCCGACCGCCGAGCATCAGCAGCCCTCCGCCGGTGATGGTGTAGCCGACCACGACCCAGGTCAGGGAGTGTCCCCCGACGCCGAGGTCCGCGCCGATCGAGGGCAGCGCGATGTTGACCACGGTCACGTCGACCGCGATGAAGAACTGCAGCATCGACATCGCGCACAGCACGAGCCATGCGCGCACAGGGGCGGGACCGATCCCGCATGAAGTGGTGGAAGTGCCTGAAAGCATCAATTGCTCCGTCGCTCTGAAGAGTTTCCGAGCAGCACGAAGGGCCGCTCCGGTCTGATCACGAAGCGGCTGGACGTTCCAGGTGAGGTGTTGCTGTGTGCCGGACGTCCCGCCGCTAGCGGGACGTCCTGGTCACTGCCGCGCAAGCGGCCGAGCTCG
>CALGOD010000239.1 GCA_937957845.1 uncultured Nocardiopsis sp. | reverse complement strand
CAACCTGGTCATCTTCCACAACGCCCTGGACATCGCCGACATCGTCCGCGACCTGGTCGCCGAGGGACGGACGATCACCGCCGCCGAACTCGCCGGGCTGTCCCCTATATCCGCTCCCACATCACCCGGTTCGGCGCCTACGCCACCGATGCCGTCGGGGTCGAAGCGGAGGCGTTCAACTCGGCCTTGGACGAGATCGACTTCACCGTCCTGGACCTGGCCGCCTGAAGGGACAGGTTGCCTCCCGTGCCGTGTGGCTGATGTGACGATGCTCTCTCGTTGCAGGTGACCTGTCGGCGCATATCCTCATTAAACATACCTGAGTAGTAGGTTTAATGGTGTGGTCATCGCGGCGACCACACCGAGCCCCGCACACCCTGCCCCAGGAGACCCACCCCTACCAGGAAGGCCCCATGCGCACCCTCGTCCTCCTCGCCATCGCGGGATTCTTCGCACAGTTCGTCGACGGCAGCCTCGGCATGGCCTACGGCGTCACCTCCACCACCCTGCTGCTGTTGTTCGGCACCAACCCCGCCGCCGCCTCCGCCACGGTCCACCTGGCCGAGATCGGCACCACCCTGGCCTCGGGCATCTCGCACTGGAGCCTGGGCAACGTCGACTGGAAGGTCGTGCGCCGCATCGCCCTGCCTGGCGCGATCGGCTCCTTCGCCGGCGCCACCTTCCTGAGCTGGCTCTCCACTGAGGTGGCTCGCCCCGTCATGGCACTCATCCTGCTCAGCCTGGGCCTGTACATCCTCATCCGCTTCACCGCCTGGGGCATCCCCCGACGGAACCTGGGCAAGCCGCTGCGCAAGCGCTTCCTGGTGCCCGTGGGCCTGTTCGGCGGGTTCGTCGACGCCACCGGCGGAGGCGGGTGGGGACCGGTGGGCACCCCCGCACTGCTGGCCAGCGGCCGGATCGAACCGCGCAAGGTCATCGGCTCCATCGACACCAGCGAGTTCATCGTCACCCTCTCCGCCAGCCTCGGCTTCCTCATCGGCCTGGGAACGGCCGGCATCAACCTGAGCTGGGTTCTGGCGCTCCTGCTCAGCGGACTGGCAGCCGCCCCGCTGGCCGCCTGGGTGGTGCGACACGTCCCGCCGCGCATCCTGGGATCGACGGTCGGCGGACTGATCGTGCTGACCAACACCCGCACCCTGCTCAACGCCGGCTGGTTCACCCTCCCCGGTGCCGCCCAGACCGCGGTCTACGCGCTCGTGTGGGCGGCCTGGGCCGGAGCCGTGGTGTGGTCGGTCCGCGCCCACCTGGCCGACCGCCGCGCCGTCGCGGCCCCGGAGAGGCCCACCGGATCCGGCGTGGACGGGCTCTCCGACGCCGAGACCGGCGAGTCCCGCCCTTGAGGTGGGCCGCAGGGACTTGGGCGGGGCCGATCAGTCCTGAGCCGGGCCGCGTCCGCGGTGCGCCCCCGGGGTGCGCAACTCCTTCAGGTCGGGGATGTGGTTGTACAGCGCCCCCGGGCTGACGCCAAGCAGCTTGGCGATGGGGGTCACCGAGTACTCCGGGGTGGGCAGCATGTCGCGGGCCGCACGGATCAGGTCGGCGTTGACCACGCTGGGGCACCCGCCCACCCGGCCGCGGACTCGGGCGGCGGCCAGGCCCTCGCGGGTGCCGGCCACGATCAGCTCGCGGATGAACTCGGCCGGCGCAGCGAACACCTGGAAGACCAGCCGCCCGCCGGGGGTGGTGGTGTGGAGCCTCTCGTGCAGGGAGGTGAAACCGGTCTCGTGGGTGCACAGGTCAGCGACCATGGTGACCAGGTCCTGGAGGGATCGGCCGTAGCGATCCAAGGAGGGGACGAGGAGGACGCCGCTCCGATCTGGCGCATGGTCGACCGAACTCCTGCCCTGCGGGAGTACGAGGAGTCGATGAGGCTGCGCCACGCGGATTCGCTGGCGCAGGCCATCGCCGCAGACCTTGGCCTGCCACAGACCACGACGGTCTGTCGGGCGGTCGCCAGGTTCGTGGTCGACGCTTTCGCGCTGGCCCGGGAGGCGGACGATCCGCAGGCCGCGGTAGAGGAGATCTTCGGGATGATCGAGGCGGCCTGGGAGTCCGTCCGCCCTTCTGAGTAGATGTGAGGCGCTTTTCCAGAGGAGTCGGTTCCCACGGCCTTCGCGCAACGCATCGTTGCGCGAAGGCTCCGGCAATGTCGGAGCGGGGCCTTGGACGGCTCGTCCCGAGTGGCTTCGCGGTTGTTCCAGGGCGACGCACACCCGGGCAGGCCCCTATGGCCGTCCTACGATCGCGGGATGACCCCCCGGAACGAAGACCGGGGAACCGACGCGGAGCTTGCGATGAAGGCCGCGCAGGAGGCCACGGCCTGGATCTTGGCCGAAGGCCCCCTGACGCAGAGTCAGGGCTGGACGCTCGTCTCCTTGCAACGGCCGGAATCAGGACATGAGGAGGCGCACGTGTGGAAGGAGGTGAGCTCCTGGGCCCGACGCCTGTCCGAGGCGGCCGAACAGGGAGGGCAGGGCGCTGGGGAGGCGGCCGACGACGCGATACTGACCATGCGCGGCTGGTTGGAGGAGGCCCTGCGCTACGCCGCCGAGTACGG
>CALGOD010000238.1 GCA_937957845.1 uncultured Nocardiopsis sp. | reverse complement strand
GCACCGGTGCGGCCCTCACCGCGGACGCCCGCCGCCGGGCGGAACAGTGGAAGTTGACCTCCCAGGACCGGGCGGGCCTGTTCGTCGAGCCCGACGCCCCGATGAGCCTGCTCGGCGAGGGGGCGGAACTGTTGTTGGCCCCCGTCGCGGTGGGGTGTCCGATCGTGGTGTCACCGGTCGACTCCGTCGGTCCCGACACCCTCCTCGAGCGTGCCGGGACGGAGATGGTGACCGTGGCGATGGTGGGCGTGGGGAGTCCGGACCTTCCCGAAGGGGCGCCGTTCCGCATCGTGGGACCGGCGTAGGCCGGCGGCGACGTCGGTGGGGACGGGACCGCCCCGGGACCACACCCGAAGGCGCCCGGCCCCGTGGCCGGGAGTGCCCCGCCGCGTCACGGCGGGACGACCACGGACCGGACGTCGGGACGGACCGGCCGGTGAGCCCTACCCCTCGCGGTAGTAGGGGTCCAGAGCGGTGCCCTTCCCCGCCTCCTCGTCGTAGGTGTAGACCTCCCGACCCTCGACGAACACGCGCAAGGCGCGACTCATCACGTCCAGCGGATCGCCCGACCACACCACCACGTCGCCGTCCAGGCCCGGTTTGAGGGCGCCCACCCGGTCGGAGATGCCCATGATCTCGGCCGGGTTGACCGTGAGCGACCGGATCGCGGACACCGGGTCCATGCCCTCCTTGACGCACAGGGTGGCCTGGTGGACCAGGAACTCGATCGGCACCACCGGATGATCGGTGGTGAGCGCGACCTTCACGCCCGCCCGGTCGAGGATGCCGGGGTTGGCCAAGGTCTTGTTGTCGACCTCGGGCTTCACTCGACTGATCATGAGCGGTCCGGTGATCACGGAGATACCGCGCTCGGCGAGTTCGTCGGCCAGCAGATGACCCTCGGTGCAGTGGTTGACCACCAACCGGTAACCGAACTCGTCCGCCAACCGCATCGCGGTGTGGATGTCGTCGGCACGGTGCGTGTGCTGACACCAAGGCAACTCGCCGTCCAGAACCCTGACCAGTACCTCCAGGGTGTTGTCCCTCTCGAAGGGCTTCCCCTCCTCCGCGGCGTGGTCACGCCTGGCCTTGTAATCCTGCGCCTTGGTGAAGGCGTCACGAATGACCGCCGCCACACCCTGACGCGTGGAAGGAAGCTGCCCCTTGTCTCCATACGCCCATTTGGGGTTCTCGCCCAACGCGCTCTTGACGCTGACCGGGTGCTTGATCAGCCGGTCCTCCATGCTGCGGCCCCAGCACTTGATGGCCACGGTCTGACCACCGATGGGATTGGTCGAACCCGGTTTGACGACCGAGCTGGTGACACCCCCGGACAGGGCGCCGACGAAGCCGCGGTCGGCGGGGTTGATGGCGTCAAGCGCCCTCATGCGGGCGCCGTTGGGGTCGGTCATCTCATTGGTGTCGTCACCGGCCCAGCCGATGCCCTCCTCGTCGATGCCGATGTGGCCGTGGGCCTCCACGAAACCGGGGAGCACCCACCTGCCGGAGGCGTCGACGACGGTGGCGCCGTCGGGGACGGTGACGTCGGCGTCCGCGCCGACGGCGGTGATCCTGCCGTCGGTGATGAGGACGGTGCCGCCGTCGATGGGGTCCCCGTCGACGGGCACGACGTATCCGGATGTGATCGCGATATCCATGGCGGGCAAACTAACCCATCGGAGACCGGGGCCACAGCCTGGAGTCCCGTTCGACCACGAGGATCCGTTCGGTCGTCGACGACGTTCGCGGAGACCGCGGGCGGGTTCGTGCAACCGGATTCGGCACACCACTGGTGCCCGGACCCCTCTTCGACCACACGAGCGGAGCGTGGACCCGTGGTCGTACTCGGCACCGGACGCGACCACGGGTCCGTGGCGGAGGGTCGCCGGAACACGGGTGTCCCGCCGTGGCATGGCGGGACGACCACGGACCGGACGCCTCCACGAGTCGGTCGGCGGTCCCTACCGCTCCCGGTAGTAGGGGTCCAGAGCGGTGCCCTTCCCCGCCTCCTCGTCGTAGGTGTAGACCTCCCGACCCTCGACGAACACGCGCAAGGCGCGACTCATCACGTCCAGCGGATCGCCCGACCACACCACCACGTCGCCGTCCAGGCCCGGTTTGAGGGCGCCCACCCGGTCGGAGATGCCCATGATCTCGGCCGGGTTGACCGTGAGCGACCGGATCGCGGACACCGGGTCCATGCCCTCCTTGACGCACAGGGTGGCCTGGTGGACCAGGAACTCGATCGGCACCACCGGATGATCGGTGGTGAGCGCGACCTTCACGCCCGCCCGGTCGAGGATGCCGGGGTTGGCCAAGGTCTTGTTGTCGACCTCGGGCTTCACTCGACTGATCATGAGCGGTCCGGTGATCACGGAGATACCGCGCTCGGCGAGTTCGTCGGCCAGCAGATGACCCTCGGTGCAGTGGTTGACCACCAACCGGTAACCGAACTCGTCCGCCAACCGCATCGCGGTGTGGATGTCGTCGGCACGGTGCGTGTGCTGACACCAAGGCAACTCGCCGTCCAGAACCCTGACCAGTACCTCCAGGGTGTTGTCCCTCTCGAAGGGCTTCCCCTCCTCCGCGGCGTGGTCACGCCTGGCCTTGTAATCCTGCGCCTTGGTGAAGGCGTCACGAATGACCGCCGCCACACCCTGACGCGTGGAAGGAAGCTGCCCCTTGTCTCCATACGCCCATTTGGGGTTCTCGCCCAACGCGCTCTTGACGCTGACCGGGTGCTTGATCAGCCGGTCCTCCATGCTGCGGCCCCAGCACTTGATGGCCACGGTCTGACCACCGATGGGATTGGTCGAACCCGGTTTGACGACCGAGCTGGTGACACCCCCGGACAGGGCGCCGACGAAGCCGCGGTCGGCGGGGTTGATGGCGTCAAGCGCCCTCATGCGGGCGCCGTTGGGGTCGGTCATCTCATTGGTGTCGTCACCGGCCCAGCCGATGCCCTCCTCGTCGATGCCGATGTGGCCGTGGGCCTCCACGAAACCGGGGAGCACCCACCTGCCGGAGGCGTCGACGACGGTGGCGCCGTCGGGGACGGTGACGTCGGCGTCCGCGCCGACGGCGGTGATCCTGCCGTCGGTGATGAGGACGGTGCCGCCGTCGATGGGGTCCCCGTCGACGGGCACGACGTATCCGGATGTGATCGCGATATCCATGGCGGGCAAACTAACCCATCGAAGGCCCGTTCCCAAGACCGGGGACCGAGTCCTAGTCCTCGGGCCAGCGCGCGGTCAACAGTTCCGACCGCGGCGTGAGCTCCACCGCGACGTCCTCGATGGCCTCGCGCACCATGGCACAGCGGCCGACCTGTTCGAGGTCGGCGGTCAGGTCGCCGCCCTCGGCGGCGAACGCGTAGACCATGCTGGGGCGGTCGGCGAACTCCATCATCCGGAAGGCCGCCCCCAGGCCCGGGTGGTGCGGGGTCCGCTCGGGGATCACGCCCATGGTGACGATGCCGGCCTCGATCAGGTCGGCGAGGAAGTCACGCTGGGCGTTGAGGACCGCGGCGCCCCCCTGGGGCCGCTGCAGCGCCGACTCGTTGAGGATCACCCGTAGCGCGGGCCCGTCCGGGCCGGTCATCGCCGCCCGGTGGGCCATCTCCTCCTCCACCATCTCCTCGACCGCGTCCGGGGACAGGTCGGGATGGCGTGGGCCGAGGACCGCACGCGAGTACTCGCGGGTGCGCAGGAACACCGGCACCGTCATGGGCTGGTGCTCCCACAGGTGGGTGGTGTGGACGCCCAGCTCCCACTGGTCTCCGAACTCGTTGGGGAAGGCCTCGGCCTGGAGGCTGATCGCCCAGGCCTCCAGGAGTTGGTGGTCCGTGCCCAGGGCGTTGTCCACACGCTCGACCAGCGAGCGCGCCGGACGACAGTAGGCGTTCTCCACCTCACGGAGCTTGTCGTCGGTCACCCCCACCGTCTCCGCGAGTTCGGCCCGCGAGAGCCCCCTGTCGGACCGCGCCCGCAGTACCCGCGCGGCGAAGGGGAGCCACATCGCGGACGGTAGTGCACTGTTCATGGCCATGACCTCCTCCGTCGCCCGACAGACCGACATATACCCTCGGATCGGCTTCCAACCCTGTCTCCGCCGTTCTTCCGACCCTCTCCCGCGTGGGGTCACCGGTCAAGCGACGGGACGGGGACGGCGATCCGTGGTAAGTCCTTGACACATCCCGGTAAGAACCGACACGGCGGCCCCACCCGACCGGCCGTTCCTGTCCCCGGTGCGCGACACTCCGCGCACCGCCCGCCCATGCCCGCGAACGGCATCCTCGATCCCCGATTGGACGGACTCGTTGACCCACCTCGCCCTCCTGCTCAGCGTGGTCGCGCTCGGCTTCTGGGTGTACGCCCTGTTCGACGTGATCGGCTCGGACTCCGACTCCATCAGGCTGCTGCCCAAACCGGCCTGGACCGTGATCGTCCTCCTCCTGCCCAAGTTCGGAGCGCTGCTCTGGTTCGCGCTCGGACGCCCGCGACGCGACCCGGACACGATCACTCCGACCGGTCCACCACCGCTCTTCCCCGAGTACGAACACCCCGGCCGCGCCCGCGCCTCGACCCCCGAGGAGGACGAGGAGTTCCTCCGCCGCTGCCGTGAACGCGCCGAGGAACAGCGGCGGCGCGCCCGTGAGGCGCAGGAACGCGAGGGTCGGGACCCCCGGGAGGACGAGGAACCCGAGCACCCGGCCTGACCCTGCGATGACGTCACCCGGAGTGGGCCAGTACTCTGTGTGCCCCGCACGTCTCGTCCGAAAGCGAACCATGAAGCGTCTGACTCTCCCGGCGGCGGCCCTGCTGACCTGCACCGCCCTGTTCGCCACCTCCGCCTGCGCGAACGACACCGACCCCCAGGAGAACAGATCGGAAGAGCGTCGTGTAGGGAAAGAGTGTAGATCTCGGTGGTCGC
>CALGOD010000237.1 GCA_937957845.1 uncultured Nocardiopsis sp. | reverse complement strand
GGCGTTGACGACCCTTCCCGCCAGGAGCGGGGAGACCACGGTCAGGGCGGCGGTGGCCACGCTCAGCGCCAGGAACCAGCCCAGGTGGCGGGCGCGGGGTCGGGCGAAGGAGGCGATCCGCCGCAGGACGGGCGGTGAGAAGGGGCGCTGGTCCTCGTGGGCGTGCATCGCGTGGTAGATCGAGTTCCACGCGGCCATCTCCATGCTCATGGGCGTCCACCGCATCGGTCGGGGCTGATGGGAAGAACCGTAGAACCTCGACCAAAGTCGAGGTCAAGTTCCGGGGTGAGGACCCACGTTCCCCGGCCGTGCACCCGCCCCGCGGACCACGGCACCGGGTCGAGGCGGGGGAGGGGCTCAGTGCCTTCCCACACTGAGCGCGTGGCTCACCGCGGCCCGCGCCCCCTGGAACCAGGGCCGCCCGTGTCCGGGCAGAACCGTGGTGGCGCCGGTGGCGGCCACCGCGTCCAGGGACGCCAGGGCCCGGCGGGTGTCCTTGGTGGCCGCCGAGGCCACGATCTGCGGGCCCGCGCGACCGGTGTAGGGGTCCAAGGTGACCAGGGCGTCACCGCTGAGGACGACGTCACGCTCGGGCAGGTGCAGGATGCAGTGCCCATCGGTGTGCCCGGGGGTGTGCACGACCGTGGGGCGACCGGGCAGCGGCAGAGCGGTTCCGGTCACCAGCGGCTCGGTGCCTTCGACCCCCTTGACGTTCAACGCCCCGGCCGCGGCCATCCGCCCCAGCACCGGCAGGGAACGGGGGTGGGTCAGCGGATACAGAAGACGGTTGCGTTCGGGTCTGTACCGGTAGGGGTGGGCGGCCAGACGGGCGTCCTTGGGGTGGACCAGCACGGGCACGTTCCACTCCCTGTGGGCGCGCGCGGCGAAACCGACATGGTCGAAGTGGCCGTGCGTCAACACCAGCGCCCTGACCTCGTCGGGGCGCCGGTCCAGCCTTTCCAGCGCCTCCAGGACCATGGGCCACATGCTGGGCAGGCCCGCGTCCACGAGGGTCACGCCGTCGTCGTCCTCGATGAGATAGCAGTTGACGTGAGCGTGGGAGAGGAGGCGGACGCCGTCGACGGCCTCTGTGTTGACCATGAGACCCCATGGAATCGTTATCTTCCTGATGTGCGATGTTCATCATCAGGCGATGATGGGGGCTGGTCAAGCATGAACGTCCCCCTTCGCCCGCCCCCTTTCATCGCCCCCTCGATCAAAGGCCGCTCAGGGAGATGCCCGTGCCCTCCAGGATCCCGGTGAGCCACACTCCGTGGCGAAGGACCAGGAATCCCGCGATGCCGATGATCCAGCCCATCGCCTCACCCGAGGAGGACTCGACCTTGGTGCGCCACCGCTCCATGCGGGGACGCAGCCGCTCGCCGAAGACGCGATAGGCCAGGTAGAGCAGGATCGGCGGGAGCACCATGATGAGGTTGTAGGCGGCGAGCATGGGCACCCACACCGCCACGGGCAGGTCGGCGGTGGTCATGATCCCGATGGCGCCGAAGTAGGGCAGGGCCGTACCGCCCTCCAGCAGCCCGGTGGCCACGCCCAGCCCGATCATCGCGGTGGTGCCCAGCGTGGCGGGTCTGCGCCGCTCGCGCGGCTTGGTCGGCATGAACAGGGCGTAGCCGAGCATGCCCGCGCCCAGCACCACCATCACCCACCCCAGGACGGGACTGTCGGCCAGACCCTCCAACGCCTCGAACAGCACCCCGAAGCCGAGCATGAGCGCGCAGCCCAAGGCGAAGTAGAAGGCCGCGACGGTGGCCAGGTAGGCGAACAGGGGCCGGGCCACCGAGCGCGCTCCGGTCAGTAACACGTACAGGGTGATCCCGATGGTGGCCGGGCTGAGCGTGTCCAGCAGGGCCAGTCCGGCGACCGGGATCAGTACGTCCAGGGGTGGCATGGGGGACTCCCGTCTTTTTAAAACACATCCGTGTTAAATAAAATAACACAGCTGTGCTAGAAAAGGGGGGTGCCCAAGATCGTCGACCACGAACAACGCCGCCGGGAACTGGCCGAGGCCCTGTGGCGGGTCATCAGCGAGTCCGGCCCCGCCGCCGTGTCCATCCGCTCCGTCGCCGCCGAGGCGGGTTGGTCACCCGGTGCGCTGCGCCACTACTTCCAAACACGCGAGGACCTGCTCCTGTTCGCCATGGACCTGTCCGAGGAACGCGTCACCCAGCGCATCCTGGACCTGGACAGGACCCGGTCCCCGCACACGCCCCTGCTGGAGCGAGCGGCCCAGTACGCGGAACAACTGCTCCCCCTGGATCGGACCCGGCGCGCCGAGTACCGGGCCTGGGAGGCCGCCGGGCTCCTGGGAGAGCTGGACCGGGACCGGGAACGGCGCTGGAACAACCAGCGCAGGCTCTACCGTCACCTGGTCGCGGGCCTGGCCGGAGTCGCGGTGTCAGACCCCTTCCAGCCCCATCCCGACCCGTGGGTGGAGGAATGGTCCGGCTACCTGCACACCCACGTCGACGGACTCGCCCTGCAACTGGTCACCACCCCGGGCCTG
>CALGOD010000236.1 GCA_937957845.1 uncultured Nocardiopsis sp. | reverse complement strand
GGCCCATTGGGCCACCCGGGAGACCGGGCCCGACGGTCGGCACGAGCTGCGTTACCTCGACCAGCCCGATCCTCTGGGCGGACCGACCAGCGCTCCACCGCCGGACCCCGAGTTGTACGCCTCCTTCAACGGCCAGGGGGGTCAGGGCTCGACCAAGGGGGCCTCGAAGGCCACCAAGCGCGAAGGCGTCATGGACAAGCTCAAGGACACCCTGGAATAGCCCTCGGTGGACGAGCGCCCTCCTCCGCCCTCGGAGAACACCGGGTGGAGGAGGGCTTGCGCGCGAGATCCTCCCCATGGCCTCCCTTTCCACCCTTTCCGCAGGAGATCCGGTGCGAGGGCCTACGACGGACCCGACACGTTTGCTTCCTCCCGCAGATCCTCCTCCCCTGCCCGGGCCCCCACTGCTCCGGCAGGGGTGGCGCGACGCCGTCTTCGCGCACTGGCCCATCCCACCCGGGCGCGCCGCGCCGCTGCTGCCCGCGCACACGCGACCCGACACCCTCGACGGCGTCACCTATGTCGGTCTCGTGGCCTTCCGTGCCCCCTTCACCAGGGCGGTGGGGATCCCCGTCGGGGGGTTCGACGAGGTCAACGTGCGGCTGTACTCGGTGGACTCCCACGGCCGCCGGGGCGTGGTCTTCCTCTCCATGGACGCCGATGCGGCGCACAGCGTCCTTGCGGCCCGGGTCCTGACGGGACTGCCCTACATGTGGTCGGACATCAGCGTGCACAGGGCCGACGACGTCCATGCGTGCTCCGTGCGCCGCCGACTGCCCAGGGGCGGCGCACGGGGCCGTTGGCGACTGACCGTGGGCGAGCGGCTGGACCGCGTGTCACCGCTGGAGCACTTCGTCACCGCCCGTTGGGGCCTGCACACCCGCCACGCCGCGCACACGTGGTGGATCCGGGTCGAGCACCGGCCCTGGCCGTTGCACCGTGTGCGTTCCTGGTCCTATGAGGGCGACCTGCTGCGGGCCGCGGGAGTGCACGTCGGGGAGCGCGAGCCGATCTCGGTGCTGTGGTCGCCAGGAGTGGACACCGATGTGTGCCCCTCCCTGGTGACCGCGCCCCGCGTCCGAGCTCTGGGGGCCGCACGACTCGGCACAGGAGCCTGTCCGCTGTGACGGCGGGTCCCGGACCCGGATGCCCGTGGCGTGGTGGCCGCCGGGCCGGGGATCGTGTCCGTGCCGGCCGAAGTGCTCGGTCCCTTCACGCGGACGCCGCGCCAGTCGTCGGTCCGACCACGGGGTTCCGCTCCGGGGTCGGTCGCGGGGACGTTGCGCGCACGCGGCTCCACCGGTTCGGTGAGCTCGTCCATGGCCGCCTCCAGCGCGTGTACCCCCTCAGCCTCACCGAGGGCGCGCATCCAGAGAATCGACGGGCACGCCCGACTCCGCCGGGCGAGGGGCGGTGGGGTGCGGCGTACATCCACCACGAGCACACGGCGCTGTTCTCGGTGAACTCCTTGACCGCGGAGGTCCACCCCACCGGGTCGCGCACGGTCATCTCCGACCGTCCGTCGCGGGTACGACCAGGCGCACCCGTGGGATGGTGGGAGTCCCTTCGCAGGGCATGGCCGGATCCTGGAAGTGCACGCACCGCGTGCGCTGTCGCGGGTCCCCGCCGGTGGCGTCGTACGACGGCTCGCCCGGCAGGGTGCGGGGCGTCGTCGGGGCCGATCAACCCGCGTGGGGTTCGAGCACGGCCCGGGTTCCCGGCAGTCGCCCCTGGTCGAGGTCGTCGAAGGCGTCCAGGGCGGCGTCCAACGAGTACGTCCTGGTCCTTTGACGCACCCTGCCCAGAGCGGCCAGGTGCATGAGCTCCTCCAGATCGTTGTAGCTGCCCACCAGGTTGCCGACGATGGAGATCTCGCGGGAGATCAGATCGATCGTGGGTACGTCGAGCGCGCCGCCGTAGCCGATGGCGAAGTAGGAGCCGCCGTCGCGGGTCATGGTCACGCCCTCCTTCTCGGTGCCGTCCTCACCGACGAAGTCCAGCACCACCCGTGCGCCCTTGCCGTCGGTGATGTCGGTGACCGCCTCGACCTGGGAGCCGTCCGCCAGGACCGTGCGCGCCGCACCGAGTTCCTCGGCCACCCGCAGGGCCTCCGGCGAACGGTCCACGACGGTGAGCTCCGCGGGGCTGAGCGCGGTGAACACCTGGATCCCGATGTGTCCCAGTCCCCCGGCTCCGACCAGGACGGCGTGCGCGCCCGGGTACAGCAGCGGAACGGCCCTGCGCACGGCGTGGTAGGCGGTGAGCCCGGCGTCGGCGAGCGCGGCCACCTCGACGGGCTCCAAACCGTCGGCGAGCCTGACGCAGGAGCGGGCGGTGGTGAGCAGCAGTCCGGCCATGCCTCCGTCGGCGTCGATACCGGGGAAGGAGGAGTTCTCGCAGTGGACGTCGTCACCCGCACGGCAGGCACGGCACAGCCCGCACGTCGCCAGCGGGTGCAGGATCACCTTGTCGCCGACCAGGACGTTGGTGACGGCCGAGCCGATCTCGACCACGGTCCCGGCGTTCT
>CALGOD010000235.1 GCA_937957845.1 uncultured Nocardiopsis sp. | reverse complement strand
TTCCGCCTCGCGCCGGGGCTGTCCGGCCCCGAGGGTCTCGTGGTCCACCGGGGCGCGTCGGCCTACGTGGTCCTCAACCTCTATCCCTACAACAGCGGCCACCTGCTGGTGTGCCCCTACCGCCACGTCGCGGACTACACCGCCATGGACGAGGACGAGACCATGGAGGTGGCCCTGCTCACCCAGGCGGGCATCAGCGCCCTGACCGCCGCCTACCGGCCGCAGGGCTTCAACGTCGGTATGAACCTCGGTAACGTGGCGGGCGCTGGCATCGCCGCGCACCTGCACCAGCACATCGTTCCCCGGTGGGGAGGGGACGCCAACTTCATGCCCGTCGTCGGCCGAACGAAGGTGCTGCCCGAGATGTTGGAGCAGACCCGGGACAGGTTGGCCGAACACTGGCCCAGAGGCTGACGGGGCCTCAAGGCCGGGCGGGGATCGTGACCGACCGCCGAGTCCTCTCCTCCCGCGCCGCTCCCGTGCCGTGACGCGGCGAAGCGGTGGCGCGCCGTTCCCGCAGCGCGGTTCCCACCTCCACGACCTCTCCCGCCCTACGATCGCAAAGACATGCTGAAAATCCTTCGCCCCATGATCTCCCGGGTCACCGCCCCGCTCGGTCGGAGCCTGGCCCGGGTCGGCCTGACCCCCAACATCGTCACCGTCATCGGAACCGTCGGGGTGGTCGTCAGCGCCCTGTACTTCTACCCCCGCGGGCAGTTGTACGCGGGTTCGGTGATCATCACGGTCTTCGCCCTCTTCGACATGCTCGACGGCGCCGTGGCCAGGGCCAACGACAGCGCCAGCGCCTTCGGCGCCTTCCTGGACTCCAGCCTGGACCGGATCGCCGACGCCGCCATCCTCGCCGGCCTCCTGTGGTGGTTCATCGGTGACGGCGACGACCCCCTGCTCGCGGGACTCACCCTCTTCTGCCTCATCAGCGGCTTCATGGTGTCCTACATCAAGGCGCGCGCCGAGGGGCTGGGGGTCAACTGTGACGTCGGCGTCGCCGAGCGCACCGAACGTCTGGTGATCATCCTGGTCGCCGTCGGCCTCAGCGACCTGGGCGTGCCCTACATCCTGCCCGGAGGCCTGTGGCTGCTCGCCGCGATGAGCCTGCTCACCGTCCTGCAGCGTCTGCTGGAGACCCGTGCCCGCCTCAGCGCACCCGGACTCGCCGACGCCGACGAGGCGGCCGGAGGCAACGACACCGGCGGCGGAGTCTGAGGGCGGAGAACGGGGAGCGACGAAGTGGACGAACGTATGGCCGACATGGCCTACTCGGCGGGATGGGCGCTGGTACGAAGAGCGCCCGAGCGGGTGGGAAGAGCCGTCTTCCAACGTCTGGCGGATCGTGCCTGGCGAAGTCACAACGAGGGCACGCGCGGCCTGGAACGCAACCTGCGACGGTTGCTCGGCCCCGAGACCACCGACGCTCGACTGCGCGCGCTCTCACGCGCGGGGATGCGTTCCTACATGCGCTACTACTACGAGATGTTCCGTCTTCCCGCGATGGGTGAGGAGTACATCCTCGGTCGTACTCGCGTCACCGGTATCGAGGTGCTGGAGGAGCACATCCGTTCCGGTCGCGGTG
>CALGOD010000234.1 GCA_937957845.1 uncultured Nocardiopsis sp. | reverse complement strand
TTCAGATGCGGCCCAGACCGCCCAGGATCAGTCGACGGTTGCGCTGGGGCATCTGGTAGCAGCCGGGTACGGGCGGGGCCACGGGAAGGGTGCGCCAGCGCTGGACCTCGATCAGGCCGGGCTCGCTGATCCGCCAACCGTCGAAGAAGGCCTCGATGGCCTTCCTCGAACGCCAACGACCGGATCCCAGGTGGTCGAGGAAGACCCGCTCCAGTTGTTCGGCGCGGGAGGCGTCCTTGGGGAAGGCCGTGGCGTCGGGGCGGCAGTAGTGGCTCAGGACCATGTGGCTGCCCGGGGCCAGGGACTCACGCAGGGCCGCGATGTGCTCGGCCGGGGTGTCGGCGTCGGAGGTGTGCGAGACCACGCCGGTCAGCAGCAGGCCCACGGGCTCGTCCAGGTCGATGAGGCTCCGGGTCTCGGAGCTGCGCAGAAGCCGGTCCGGCTGTGTGAGGTGGGCCCGCACCGCCGTGGTGGTGCGCCCGTCACGGAGCAGGGCGAGGTGGTGGGTCAGCACCACCGGGTCGTCGGTGGCGTAGACCACACGGGCCGAGGGGTCGCTCGCGTGCGCGATCTCGTGGGGATCTCCGGGCGCGGGCAGTCCCGCGCCGAACTGGATGAACTGTCGGATGCCCAGGTCGGTGCTCAGGTGGCGCACCGCCCGTTGGAGGAAGGCGCGCTCTCCCAGGACGAGGTCCTGGAATCCCCGCGCGGCCTGCTCCGCCCGGGTGGCCAGGTCCCTGTCCACCTCGAAGTGGTCCTTGCCCTTGAGGTGGAAGGAGTGCAGCCGGGCCAGGCTCGGCCGGGCCAGGTCGACGAAAGGCGGAGGATTGGCCCTGACATGCTTACTCCCCGCCTGCCTGAGGAAATCGGGGGAGGTGAATCGAGACATCGCCGTCCTCTTGTCTGAGGTGGGAAGTGTGGTCGACCTCTGGATTCTATTCCGAGTGTGCAGTGTTGTTAACCGCATCACAGACACAGGATGGAGAAAATCTCCGTTCACGGCGCCCGGGAAGTGCCGCGCAGGACATCGAAGGTCAGACTTGGGTCCACTAGGACGTATATCCCCGATGTCCATTATGCGAGGAATCGGGGTGCGGGTGCGCGACAGGCCCGTGGTCACGGGCTTTGCGGGCCCCGACGAGGGCGGTCAGGCCTTCCGCGCGGCTCGGTAAGGCGTGGTCGGAACTTCTCGATCATGCACGCGACCACCACTTGTGTTCGTGTTCGGAAAAGGGGCCCGTCCCCTATATCGGCGCAGAAAAAGCACGGCAATCCGGGGTCACTGCCTGCGGTAATACACTCCCTACCGTGAATTAGGGCGCTTCTTGAGGGGCGTTACGGCACGTCAGGAAATCGGGGTGCCTGCCGTGTCGGGTCACCGGACGTACGGAATTCCACGCGGACCCGCGTGGCCCGGTCGGGGCCGCGTGCCCGCGTAGGATGGGTCCCGTGGACCGCCCTTACACCATTCTCAGCTGCGCCATGTCGGTCGACGGACGCATCGACGACACCGGACCGCAGCGGCCCCGGCTGTCCAACGAGGCCGACCTGGCGGAGACCGCCGGGCCGCGCGCGGGGCGCGACGCGATCC
>CALGOD010000233.1 GCA_937957845.1 uncultured Nocardiopsis sp. | reverse complement strand
TTCGAACTCGTGGTCTCACTCTAGCGAAGAAGAGCGCCTCGGGGGAACCGTTTCGGCACCGAGGGCATCACCCCCGACGACCGCGAGATCGCCCCACCCCACGTGTTCACCGGTATGAGTACGCTGAGGGGCGAACTCCACGATTTTCTACGAGGGACCCCCACTGTGACGTCGAACGGGCATCAGAGCGGCAGACCCCTGCGTGCGGGGGACCCGCGCGAACTCGACGGCTACCGCATCGTGGGTCGTCTGGGGCGGGGCGGCATGGGCACCGTCTACCTGGCCAAAGACGCCTCCGATCGGTCCGTCGCGGTCAAACTCATCCACCCCGACCTGGCCGATGACGAGTCCTTCCGGCTCCGCTTCGCCCGCGAGGTCGAGGCGGCCCGCCGGGTGGCCCGCTTCTCCACCGCCGGGGTGATCGACGCCCGGCTGGAGGGAGAACCCCTCTTCATCGTCTCGGAGTACGTGCCCGGCCCGAACCTGCACGAGGCCGTCCGCGCGGGCGGCCCCATGTCGGGCGGCACCCTGGAGAGCCTGGCCATGGGCGTGGCCGCGGCCCTGACCGCCATCCACGGCTCCGGGGTGATCCACCGCGACCTCAAACCCGCCAACGTGCTGCTGTCCCCGGTCGGCCCCAAGGTCATCGACTTCGGTATCGCCCGGGCCCTGGACGACGCCGGCGGCGCGGCCACCCGCTCCAGTCAGATCCTGGGCACCCCCTCCTACATGGCCCCGGAGCTGATCCTGGGTCGGCAGGCCACCGCCGCGGCCGACATCTTCGCGTGGGGTTGCCTGGTCGCCTTCGCCGGGACCGGCTCGGCCCCCTTCGACGCCCCCACGGTGCCCGCCGTGCTGCACAACATCTCCTCGGCGCCACCGCGTCTGGACGGTCTGGACCCGAGCCTGTACGACCTGGTGGCCTCGACCCTGGACAAGAACCCCGAGAACCGCCCCACCTCCCAGCAGCTCCTGGCCCGTCTGACCGGCCAGGAGGAACCGCAGGAGGCCGAGGTGCGCCGCACCATCAGCACCTCCTGGGCCCCGCCGAGCAGCGCCCCGGTCCCCGGCACGCCCCCGCAGGAGGCCGCGGCGCAGCAGCCGCCCACCGGCGCACAGACCCCGCCGGCCCATGCGGAGCAGTGGGCGGAATCCCACGGGCTTCCTCCCTCCGGCCCCCAGCAGGCGCCCCCGCAGGGCGGACACGCGGACCCGGGTCGGTGGGCCCCCGCCCACCACGGCCCCTCCGGAGGCCACGTCCCTCCGGGGCGGCAGGCGTACGGCCACCCGTCGCCTCCTCAGGGCCGGCCCGCCTTCGCCTCCCACTCGGGACCTGCGGGACCTGCGGGACCGGGAGGGCCGGGACAGCCGTCCGGCCGACCCGACCCGACCCCTTCCAGGCCAAGGCGCGGACGCATGATGGGCATCGGAGCCGCCGCGGGAGCGGTGGTGCTGGTGGCGGCGGGCGCCGCCGTGGCCCTGATGAACGGCGGACAGGAGATCCCGGAGAAGACCGTCTCCATCTACGGCACCGACTTCACCACCGACCAGGGCTGGGTCAGCAACACCTTCGACGCCGAAGGCTCCGACGGCTACTGGGCCGAACAGCGAGGCGTCGTGCTCCAGCTCGACCCCGAGAGCCGGCGCCAGCCCAGCCGTGGTGAGACGCTGCAGCTGGAACGGGACGAGCTCCTGCCCGACAGCGTCCTGGTGAGCACCACCGCGTACGCGGTCGAGGGCCCCGAACAGGCGACCTTCGGCCTGCGCTGCTGGGACACCGAGGGCGAGGACCACCGCACCCAGTACGAGGGACTGCTGCGCTACGACGGTCAGCGCGCGGAGATCCGCCGCATGAGCGAGGCGGAGGGCGACATCACCCTCGCCGAGACCACCGACGTGCGCGGCTACGAGCCTTATCCGCTCTTCGAGGACTCCGCCCGCCCCGAGGGCTACGACCCGAACTCCCCCTACGATTTCGACGTCGAGGACGTCCCCCTCAACACCATCACGATGGCCTGTTCGTTCCGTGAGGACGAGGACGGCACCCCGTCCATGGAGCTGTCCCTGTGGGTCAACGGGGAACACGCCCTGACCACGGTGGACGAGGATCCCCTCCCCGGGGGCGACGTCGAGGACGTGGAGGACTCCCGCCGGGTCGGCATCGTGACCCGCCAAGGCCCGGGCAACGACCCGATCGGGGTGCTCTTCACCCGCTTCTCCCTCCACGAGATCCTCACCGAGGAGGGATAGGTGCGGCGGGTGGCCGTCGGCGAGCGCGGTGGAGGCGGGCCGGGGGCCATGGGGACCGGGACCCCACGACCGAGGGCGAGG
>CALGOD010000232.1 GCA_937957845.1 uncultured Nocardiopsis sp. | reverse complement strand
CCCCTTCGCGAGCAACTTCGAGCAAGGGCATTGGTCGGTCACCGGGCGCGGGCTTTGATGGATGTGGGGCGATCACCCGGCACCTCGGACCGCCCTGTTCCACACGATCCCCACCCCTGCTGTGAGGAGGCGGCCATGAACGACGACGGCAGCAACTGACATCCACCAACACCTTCGGGGCGGGGCGGACCAGGTCCGCCCCGCCCCTTCAGCGTGGTCGCTCCCCCGACGTGCGTCGCGTCAGGTCGCTGCTTCGGCCCGCACCCGCTCGGCGACGCGCGCGAGCCAGGCGTCGTCCGCGCGGATGTGGTCGTGGGAGGACAGGTAACCCTGGTAGCGGTCGAAGTAGCCGGTGATGGGCGAGGACACCTCACGCCAGTTCTCGCCCTGGTTACCCGCGGTGTGGTGCATGGGAAAGAGCTTGGCATGGGCGTGGTCGACCCCGTACCCCTCGTACATGATCCCGGTGCGGGCCACGTCCTCGAACGCCCGATCCAGCAGACGGGCCACCTGTCGGGCGGCCAGGTGCAGCGCGGTGTACTCCTCGGGTTCCATCTCCACGACGTCGCTGGGTCGGTGGGCCTTGGGGATCACGACCGAGAAGCCTTCGGTGTTGGGGAAGATCGACAGGAACGCCAGGTGGTCGGCGTCCTCCCAGATCCGATGGGCGGGCGCGTCACCGGCTGCGATCCGGCAGAAGATGCACTCGGGGGCGTGGGACTCGCTACTCACAGGGCTCCTCGGTGTCGTGGTGTCGCGGGACGGACATCGGCGCAGGTGGAACAGTACGGGTCACGGTCGGCGGACTGCGCCTGGACCGACATGTCGTGCGACCACACGCCCATACGCCGGTTCAAGGACGCCGGCACTCCGAACCCTCCCAGATGGCGCAGGACGTCCAGGGCGGCCAGGGAGGAGGCGAGCATGTTGACCGGTCCGTTGGACGGCGCCTGGTAACGGGCGTTGATCCGCCCGATGAGCACCGCCAGCTCGGGTTCGTCGGCGGGGACGCTTGCCGTGAGCGGCCGGCAGTCCCAGCATCCGGTGATCCCGGGGAGCACCAACGGCCCCCACACCGCGATGTCGTTGACGTAGCAGGCGTTCAACCACGCCCGGCCGGAGTCGACGCAGTGAGCATTCACCAGACTGGTCAGTCCCGGAGAGTCGGCGGAGACCAGCAGCAGGTCCGCTTCCGGAAGGGCTCTCAGGTCTTCGGTGTCGGTCGGCGCGCCGACGATGGGGCGGATACGGCATCCGGGGTTGCGGCGGCGCAGTTCCCGAGCCAGGACCTGACTCTTGGGCGAACCGACGTCGGCCTCGGTGAACAGGAACTGGCGGGTCAGGTTGCTCGGCTCCACATGATCGGCGTCCA
>CALGOD010000231.1 GCA_937957845.1 uncultured Nocardiopsis sp. | reverse complement strand
CGCCGGGCTGGTCGCCACCTCCGCGTGCGCGAACGAGGGGACGGAACAGGGCGGCGGCCCGCCCCAGGTCGACGTCGGCGACGTCGAGGGCGCCACACTGCACACCAGCGAGGGCGACATCGAACTGGAGCTGTTCCCCGAGGACGCCCCGGTGACGGTGGCCAACTTCGTGGGGCTGGCCGAGGGCGAGGGCGCGCCCAACCCGGAGACGGGCGAGGCCGAGTTCTACGACGGCACCGTGTTCCACCGGGTGATCGACGACTTCATGATCCAGGGCGGTGACCCCCAGGGCAACGGGACGGGAGGACCGGGCTACACCTTCGAGGACGAGTTCGGTTCCGATCACGCGTTCGACGAGCCGGGTGTGCTGGCCATGGCCAACTCCGGCCCGGGCACCAACGGCTCGCAGTTCTTCATCACCGTCGCACCGACCCCGCACCTGAACGGCAATCACACGATCTTCGGGCACGTCGCGGACGAGGAGTCCATGAAGGTGGTCGACGCCATCGCCGACATGGAGACCGACGCGAACGACCGTCCGACCCGGGAGGTGGTCCTGGAGTCGGTCACCGTCCACCGCGCCGACTGACTCAGGAGCCGCGCGGGGCGTCAGCGGCGGCGCTTGGCACGGGCGGCCCGGGCTCGTTCCACCGCCGGTCCGCCCGCGCCCGCCAACGCGTCGGCGGCCCTCGCGGCGGCGGTGCGCCCCGGGGCCAGGCGCCGGCTGCTCCCCGCGGTCTCGGGGTCGGCGCCCATCTCCAGCAGCACGTGACTGGGCTGGGCCACCCCCGCCGAGCAGGCCGAACCTGTCGAGCAGGAGATGCCTTTGGCGTCCAGCAGCATCAGCAGCGCGTCGCCCTCACAGCCGGGGAAGGACAGGTGGGAGATCCCGGGCAACCGGTGTTCGGGATCGCCGTTGACGGCCACGTCGGGGACCACAGCACGGACCCGCTCCTCCAGGTCGTCCCGCAAGGACGCCAGGTGTTCGACGTGCTTCCCTCGCTCGTCCACCGCCATGTGGACCGCCGTGGCCAGACCCCGTAGCAGCGGCGCCGCCAGGGTTCCCGAACGGATGTCGCGTTCCTGACCGCCTCCGTGCAGGACCGGCGTCGGGGCCAGACCGCGTGCGACCAGCAGCGCCCCCGCGCCGACCGGGCCTCCGAGCTTGTGCCCGGTGAGCGTCAGGGCGCTCACCCCGCTCGCGGCGAAGTCGACCGGTTCCACGCCCACGGCCTGCACCGCGTCGGTGTGGAAGGGAATGCCGTACTCGGCGGCGACGGCGGCCAGTTCGGGCACGGGCTGGAGGGTGCCCACCTCGTTGTTGGCCCACATGACGGACACCAGCGCGACCGACTCCGGGCCCGCGCCGCCCTCGATCGCCTCCCGCAGCGCCACCGGGCTCACACGTCCCAGCGCGTCCACGGGCAGCTTCTCGTGTACGGCTCCCTGGTGCTCGGCCATCCAGTGCGCGGGATCCAGGGCCGCGTGGTGCTCGACGGCGCTGGTGAGGATCCGCGGCCTGCGGATCTCCCCGCCCCCGCCGTTGCGGGCCCAGTACAGGCCCTTGATGGCGATGTTGTTCGACTCGGTGCCCCCGCCGGTGAAGACCACCTCGTGCGGTGTGGCCCCGAGGGCCTCGGCGACGCGTTCACGTGCCTCTTCGACCGTGCGACGCGCGGCCCGTCCGTGTCCGTGCAGGGACGAGGGGTTCCCGAGGGCGCCGAGCTCGGCCGCGACGTCGGCGACCACCTCGGGGCGGACCTCGGTCGTTGCAGCGTGATCCAAATACACCATGGCGGAACAAGGATACGTCCGTCCCGACTCGTTCCGGGTTGCGCGTGCCACCGCCTCCCCCGCCGTCCGTACCGCCGAGGAGGCGGGTGACCGGCCGTCCACGGGAGCGAGGCCGTCACCCTGCGTTCATCCTGGTCCCGATAGCCTTGGAGCATGCCTGACTCCGCGTCTTCACAGCCCACCCGGTCCACCGGTTCCGATACGTCCACATCCGCCACGTCCCCGCACGGTCACTGGCCGGCGCCGAGGGCCGAGCGGCCGATGCGCGCGCGGATCGGCCTGCCCGGGTCCAAGTCCATGACCAACCGCGCCCTGGTCCTGGCCGCGTTGTCACAGACGCCGTGTCGGGTTCGTCACTCTCTCGTCAGCCGCGACAGCGAGTTGATGATCGGTGCCCTGCGCGCCCTGGGTGTTCGGGTCGAGGCCACGGACGACACGGGCACGGACCTGTTGGTGACCCCGGCCCCGCTGCGCGGGCCGGCCGCCATCGACGTCGGCAACGCGGGCACCGTGATGCGTTTCGTACCGCCGATGGCCGCCCTGGCCTCGGGCACCGTCGACTTCGACGGAGACCCGCGCGCCCGTGAGCGGCCCGTGGGCGAGCTGCTGTCCGCGCTGCGCGCACTGGGCGCCGACATCGACGACGGCGGCCGGGGTGCTCTGCCCGTGACCGTCCACGGCACCGGCGCCGTACGCGGCGGTGAGGTGACCCTGGACGCGTCCGGCTCCTCCCAGTTCGTCTCGGCCCTGCTCCTGAGCGGCGCCCGCTTCACCGAGGGCGTGCACGTGCGCCACTCCGGACCGCCCGTGCCCTCCCAGCCGCACCTGGACATGACGGTGGAGATGCTGCGCTCGGCCGGTGTGGCGGTGTCCACCGCCGAGGACTCCTGGAAGGTCGAGCCGGGTCCGATCGAGGTCTCCGACATCACCGTGGAGCCCGACCTGTCCAACGCCGCTCCCTTCCTGGCCGCGGCCCTGGTCAGCGGCGGCCAGGTGACCGTCGAAGGCTGGCCGGAGCACACCACCCAGCCCGGCGACCGGCTGCGGTCGCTGCTGACCCGCATGGGCGGTGAGGTGTCCTGGTCCCCCGAGGGGCTCACCCTGCGCGGCACCGGACGGATCCTGGGCCTCGACGCCGACCTGCGCGACGTCGGCGAACTGACCCCCACCATCGCCGCCGTGGCAGCGCTGGCCTCCACTCCCTCCCGGCTGACCGGCGTCGCACACCTTCGCCGTCACGAGACCGACCGCATCGCCGCCCTGGCCACCGAGATCAACCGTCTGGGCGGCGACGTGGAGGAGCTCCCCGATGGATTGGTCATCAATCCCCGACCTCTGCGCGGAGGGGTGTTCCACTCCTACGACGACCACCGCATGGCCACGTCCGGCGCGGTCATCGGGCTCGCGGTGTCCGGAGTGGAGGTGGAGAACATCGCCACGACGCGCAAGACCCTGCCCGACTTCCCGGGGCTGTGGGCGGAGGCCTTGGCATGAGCCGTACGCAGGGCGGGTGGCGCCACCTGGACGAGGAGGACGTCCGTGTGCGGGCTCGGGGCGGGTCCAGGCCCCGTACCCGCCAAAGGCCCAAGCACGAGAACGCGGTGGAGGGCATGGTCACCACCGTGGACCGTGGACGGTACCGCTGCCTGGTGAACGGTGTGTCCGTGGTGGCGATGAAGGCCCGGGAGCTCGGCCGCGGCTCCATCGTCGTGGGGGACCGCGTCGACGTGGTGGGCGACCTGTCCGGCAGACCCGACACCCTGGCCCGGATCGTACGTGTCAGGAAACGGAAGTCCGTCCTGCGGCGTACCGCCGACGACACCGACCCGGTCGAGCGGGTGATCGTCGCCAACGCCGACCAGATGGCGATCGTCTGCGCGCTCGCCGATCCGGCCCCGCAGCCGCGCTTCGTGGACCGCTGCCTGGTCGCCGCCTACGACGCCGGGCTCGACCCCCTCCTGTGCCTGACCAAGGCCGACCTGGCCG
>CALGOD010000230.1 GCA_937957845.1 uncultured Nocardiopsis sp. | reverse complement strand
CAGGGAGGCGGTGAGCTCCCGCGCGCGGTCCGAGGTGACCGCGAGCACCGTGAGACCGCTTTCGCGTACGGCCGATCGCAACCGCTCGTGGGCCACCTCGTGGAACTGCCTCTCGCGGTGGAAGAGGAGTCCCTGGTGCTCGAAGGTCATGGTCACGTCGTGTCCACGTCCGGATGGGGACGTTCGTGGTCCGGGCGCCACGATCTGTGTACCCTCCCCGGCCCCCCGACAAAGCCGTCGGGGGACCGCGGACACGGATGCCGGGAGGTCACGTGTCAGTGCGAGGTCCCGGACAACAGGAGGTCGTCGGAGACGTGGCCGTCCTCGTCGTCACTCTGCTGGGGACGTGAACGCTCGTAGACCAGTTCGGTCTCGACGGCGATGCGCTGCCACGTGAACCGGGAGCGGGCACGATCCACCGCGGCGATGCCGTAGGCGGTGCTCATCGTGGGAGTGCCCAGGACCGCGCGTACCGCCCGGGCGACCTCGTCGGGGCGGCCGAAGCGCATGAGCACGCCACTGGTGCGGTGCAGGACCGCTCCGGGGGTGGCGCCGGTGGCGGTGGCCACGACGGGCAGGCCACAGGCCATGGCCTCCAGCACGGCACCGCCGTAGGGCTCGTAGGAGGCGGCGGACACGTACACGTCCGCCGATCGCAGCAGGCGGGGGAGCTCCTTGCGCTCGACCGGCCCCGTCAGGTGGACACGGTCGTCGACCCCGGCCTCCTTGGCCAGCAGTTCGATCCGGCGGGCGTTCTCGTCCAGGGCCACCCCCAGGTCCTCGGAGGTGGAGACGAGCAGGAGTTCGGCCTCGGGAAGGCGCGTCATGGCCTCCACGAGCCGGTCGGCGCCGCCCGCCTCGGTCAGTGAGGTGACCGACACCAGCCGGGAGCGCTCCTCACGCCGGAAGCCCCAGTGCTCGGTGGAGGCGCTCCCCTCGACGCTGAAGTGATCGGGATCCACCCCGAAGGGGACCACGCTCACGTGGTGGCGGGGCACGCCCAGGCGGGCCAGCTCGCCCTGCTGATCCGTGGAGTTGACCAGGACATGGTCGACGCGGGAGGCCAGGATCGTCTCCATGCGAGCGCGCTCGGGGCGGTGGACGAGGCCGGAGCGCTGTTCACTGGCGTTGAGGGAGTGGAAGGTCTGGACGATCGGTGTGGCGCTCTGGTCACGCTCACTGTGGGCCTGTGCGTGCAGGGCGGCCAGACCACTGGTCCACCCGATCGCGTGCAGGACGTCGGGGGCGTCCTCGTCCAGGACGGAGGCGAGGGCGGTTCCGAAGGCGCCGGTGTGCTCGGCCTGCTGGTCGGCGCCCATCGGCCTGGCGGGACCGGCGTCCAGGTAGGCGACGGAGACACCGCGTGCCATGCGGGTGCGTCCGTCCGGTTGTTCGGGATCACTACGGCGGGCGTAGACGGTCACGCGGTGCCCGCGCTTGGCGAGCTGTCGCGACAACGCGCACACGTGCAGGCTCGCGGGGCAGGCGGCTTCTCCCCTGTGGGCGGGGAGGGGGTTGGTGTGTTCGGCGATCATGGCGATCTTCACAGGGCTGCTACTCCTTGGACACGGGTTTCGTCTGGTGTCCGTCGTGTGCCCGAGGTGACTCCGGAGCGGGGATCGGAATCGCCTCGGGCGGAATGTGGGCCGGCGCCGTTCCACGAGGACCGTGGAGCGGCCGCGCGACAGGGACGCTCGAAACGGGCGGGCACGCTGAGGGAAGGGGGGTGACAGAGTGCGGACCGCGCCGATGGGGACGCCACGCAGCACTGAGAGCCGTACACGCGTTGCGTATACGGCTGTTGCGAGGCGACAGGAAAAAAGGGAAGGGCAGACGCACGGGAACCACACCAAACGACCGGCAGAGAAGAACTTCGGCCACCGTGCGTAACCGATAAGGGGCGCACGGAGGGTCGTGTGTGTCTGCGTCTTAGACACCCAACGGAAAATATTGTGCCAGACGGTCCGCGTCTCGACAACGTGTGGACGACTCCGTGCCGCGGACGAAAGGGATTTCGTGCAGGGCCGTAACCCTTCCTCGCCCCTTCTGTCCTGCGACTTCGACGTATTGACGCACGGCCCCTGTCGAGGCCGCGGCGCCGCCGCTACTGTCGGAGCGGAACATCGGACGGCGCGACTCGGACCGCCGACTCGTCCCCACAGCACTTCTGGTGTCACGGACCGGGGCGGGAACTGCGTATCCGGGTGTTTTCCGCCATGATGTACGCGGATTTCGACCCGCTCCAGCGACAGCTCGGTACGGTGACAGAATCCAGACGTTGAACGGGACTCGACCAAGGTCCGGCGCGGGGCGCCGGGCAACCGGCCACGGCCGAAGAAACGGGAGGAAGGGCGTATGGGTGTCGCTGGTGGGGAAGTCATCGTCACGGCCCTCACGCACCGGGGCGCTATCCGTCCCGCCAACGAGGACGCCGTGGTCATGGGAGCCCTGACCGTCGCCAGTGCGAACATGACCTCGCCGGTGCGTTGCATCCTCCCCGTGAGCGAACCCGTGATCCTGGCGGTCGCCGACGGAATCGGTGGTCAGGCGGCCGGGGAGATCGCCTCGGAACACGCGGTGCACCGTATGGCGGAGATGGGACCGCGGCTGAAGGGCCCCGAGGAGATCTCACGGTTGCTGAGCAACATCGACGAGGAGATCAAGGACCACGCCACACAGCACACCGAGTTCTCCGGGATGGGGACCACGGTCGCGGGCGTCCTGCTCAACAACGACGGCAACTTCTGGTTCAACGTCGGAGACTCCCGGACCTACCGGTTGGAGGGACGCCGTCTGCGGCAGCTCTCCGAGGACGACTCACCGGCGCTTCCGCCGTCGGAGGACGGTCGTCCGGTCACCACGAACTTCATCACCCAGTCGCTGGGCGGTAGCTCGGGCGGCAAGATGGTCCCCCACGTGGGGCGGGACGACGCGGCCGATCCCAGCGCCTGGCTCATGTGCAGCGACGGTCTGTCCGACCTGGTCCTGACCGAGGAGATGGAGAAGATGATCGTCGAGGCGGGCAGCGACGAGGCCGCCGTGCACGCCCTGTGGCAGGCGGCCATGGAGGCGGGGGGCAAGGACAACATCAGTATTCTGCTGGCCCGCCGCGTGTGAGCGGAACGCCGTCCCCGGACGAGGGTCTCCGGGGCAGGGCGCCCTTTGCGCCGTGCTCGACGACCCGCCTCCGCGCCCCTCACAGACGTCCCCCGACCCCCGCTCTCCCCACTCCCGTCTTCCCCCGACCCGGCCGAACGACCCCGACACACGGATCAAGGGGCCCGCACCGCGCTCCGATGGTCCCGAAGGTCGCGGTGCGGGCCTCGCCGTTCTTCAGAGACCGTGAACCGGTGAGAACCCGTGCGGGAACGTCCCACCGGGGCGCCGGATCGGGGTCGGGCCGGCGCGGGTCCCTGAGCGTGCCGTCCTAGCCCTGTCCGCCGCCCGAGCCCGTGCTCCTGCGCATGCGCACGGCCACGAGCACGACCGCGGCGATGGCGGCGATGGCGACGACGGCCACCACTCCCAGCG
>CALGOD010000229.1 GCA_937957845.1 uncultured Nocardiopsis sp. | reverse complement strand
TCGTCCCGCACTCCACCGCGGGTGTGGCGATCATCGAACTCGGAGCGGGGTCCGACGAAGATCTGCTCGCCTCGCTGGGCGATCTGCTGCCGGCCGACGACAGGTGGCGACACAGGCATGGCTCCCGAGGGCACGGGCGTTCGCACGTGATGCCGGCCCTCATACCGCCCCAGACGACCGTCCCGGTCCTGGGGGGAGAACTCGGACTGGGCACTTGGCAGTCCATCGCCGTGGTCGACCTGAACGTGGACAACCCGGACCGGCGGGTGCGGTTGTCCTTCCTGGCGTCCTCCTGAGGGAATCGTGGGAAAAGGAAACCGGGCAGGTTTGGCAGCGCGTTGACGGAACATGCCACTAGCGTGTGGACTAGGCCATCAGCGATGGTCGGGGATGCACGTGACGGGCGACGAAAACGGCCCGGCATCGTTGTGACAACTGCTTCGTGCAGGCAAGATTGAGAAAAACCATCTGTGGAGGAGAACTTTCGTGAGCGCGACCGCGGGCCAGGCACAGAGCGAACGTGGCTTGGCTGACCGACTCGGATTCAAGCCGGGTCAGGTGGTGCAGGAATTCGGCTTCGACGACGACGTCGATGAGGGCCTGCGCGCCTCCATCACCGAGATCACCGGTGAGGAGCTGGTCGACGAGGACTACGACGGGGACGTGGACGCGGCACTGCTGTGGTGGCGTTCCGACGAGGAGGACGACCTCACCGACGCGTTGATGGACACCGTGACCACCATCGCCGACGGCGGGACCATCCTGGTGCTGACGCCGAAGGCCGGGCGTGAACTGCACGTGTCCCCCAACGACGTCGCCGAGGCCGCGACGACGTCGGGACTTTCCCAGACCAGCGCCGTCAGCATCGGCGCCGACTGGTCGGGCACACGCCTGGTCGTCCCCAAGCGATAAAAGGTGTACGGTGCCGCGCGTCCCATCGGAGGGCGCGCGGTACTGAGGGGTGTCCGCCGTCCGGCGGATCGCGGGTCGAGGAAAGCGATACATGAACGTGCCCATGGGGGCCACCGCGCCCGAGTTCACGCTTCAGGACCAGTACGGACAGGACGTCCGTCTGGCCTCCCTGCGTGGTCGTCCGGTCCTGCTGGTCTTCTACCCTCTGGCCTTCTCCGGGGTGTGCTCGGGCGAGCTCGCCGAACTGAGTCGGCGTCACGCCGAGTTCGCGGAGATCGGCGTCGAGGTCCTGGCGGTGTCGGTGGACTCGGTCTTCGCCCTGCGCACCTGGTCCGACCGCGAGGGCTTCCCCTTCGCGTTGCTGTCGGACTTTTGGCCGCACGGTCGGGTGGCCGAGGACTACGGGGTGTTCGATCCCACACGGGGGGTCGCCCGCCGGGGGACCTTCCTGATCGACGCGGAGGGCGTCGTGCGTTGGTCGGTCCTCACCGGACCCGCCGAGCCGCGCGACGTGGACGAGTACCTGAAGCGGCTGTGCGAGATCGTGTGAAACCCGGACGCGAGGACCACCGCGAAGCGGTATGATCTCGTGCGACGCAGGGCGCGTAGCTCAGTTGGTCAGAGCAATTGCCTTACAAGCAATAGGTCAGGGGTTCGAGTCCCTTCGCGCCCACGGACTCAGGGCGACCCTGCTCGGGGGCCTTTGGTCGCCTCGCGGGGTCGTCTCGTCGCTTCCCGGGGGTTGTCGTCGGTTCGCCCGAGGTCCACCAGGATCACGCCGTCCGGCGGCCTGAGGTCGCCGAACGGGGCCTTGGCGGGGCTCACGGACGAGTCAGGCGGGCTCTTCGTCGAGACTGAGAGTACGCTCGGCCGCCTCGATCAACTCCTCATAGGTGATCACTTCGATCCGGCTCAGCGCGGCGTTGTAAGTTCTGAGGGTGGCAGCCACCTCAGTCGGATCGTATGCACGATCGATGAATCTGGAGTGGCCGATCAAGACGGTCGCGAAGGTTCTGCGACACTCGATTCCGTGCTCGGCGAGTATCAACGCCCGGTTCTCGTCCAGGGAGCGCAGGTAGTTGGCGGCCTGGGATACGGCACGATGGACTTCGGTTCCTACGGC
>CALGOD010000228.1 GCA_937957845.1 uncultured Nocardiopsis sp. | reverse complement strand
TTCCGCTTCGACCTGGCCTCGGCCCTGGCCCGGGAGTTCCACGACGTGGACCGGTTGAGCACCTTCTTCGACATCGTCCAACAGGACCCGGTGATCTCCCAGGTCAAACTGATCGCCGAGCCCTGGGACGTGGGACCCGGTGGCTACCAGGTGGGCAACTTCCCGCCGCTGTGGACGGAGTGGAACGGCAAGTACCGCGACACCGTGCGCGACTACTGGAGGGGCCAGCCGGTGGTGGGCGAGCTGGCCTCGCGACTGGCCGGGTCCAGCGACCTGTACCAGGACGACGGTCGCCGCCCGGTGGCCTCCATCAACTTCATCACCTGCCACGACGGCTTCACCATGGCCGACCTGGTCTCGTACAACCACAAGCACAACGAGGCCAACGGTGAGAACAACCGGGACGGCACCAACGACAACCGATCCTGGAACCACGGCGTGGAGGGTCCGACCGAGGATCCGGAGATCCTCACGCTGCGCCGTCGTCAGGTGCGCAACTTCCTGGCCACCCTGTACCTGTCCCAGGGGGTGGTGATGCTCTCGCACGGTGACGAGGTGGGACGTACCCAGGGCGGGAACAACAACGCCTACTGCCAGGACAACGAGATCTCCTGGATCGACTGGAAGGGAGCGGGGCTCGACGCGGACGGGGAACCCGACAACGACCTGCTGGACTACGTGCGCGAACTGGCGCGGCTGCGTCGGGAGCACCCGGTCTTCCGGCGGCGTCGCTTCTTCCGCGGCAGTCCGGTGGGCGGCGCCACGTCCGGCAAGAAGGGCCTGCCCGACATCGTGTGGCTGCGGCCCGACGGCAAGACCATGTCCGGCGACGACTGGAACTCCGCCGGACAGGCCCTGGGCGTCTTCCTCAACGGGGACGCCATCACCGAACCCGATCCCCGCGGCAGGCGCATCCGGGACAGTTCGTTCCTGCTCCTGCTCAACAGCAGCGCGGAGACGGTGAAGTTCACCATGCCCGGCACCGCGTACGGAACGGCGTGGGAGACCGTTCTGGACACGGCCGATCCCGACGTTGAGGGACGGCCGTTCGTGTCCGCGTCCCGTCCCGTGAAGGTGATCGACCGGGCGCTGCTCCTGCTGCGCAGGGTCTCGCCCCAGAAGGCGACGACGCTCCGCTCCTGAGCGGTGCGGCCGGAGGCCGGCCGCCCGGCCGTCGCGCGAGCGCGACGGCCGGGCGGCTCTCCTTGTGGAGGAAGGCGGAATCGCCGAAAGCGGGGACGGCCCGCCGCACCCTCCCCCGACTCGGGGCACGGCACACCTGGAGTGCCGCGGGCACGCACCGCGCTGCTCACCACCTACCCTGTGTGACCATGTCGAGCACACACACCGACGGGGCGAACACCCCCGTCGCCTTCCGCGAACTGCTGCCGTCTCCCGGCGACGCGGACGTGGACCTGGTCGCCGCCTACGCCTATCCCGAGAGCCCGAATCGTCCCTGGATACGCGCCAACATGGTGGCCAGCGCCGACGGCGGCGCCGTCGGCCCGTCCGGGCGCAGCCTCGATCTGTCCTCGGGACCCGACCGCAGGGTGCTGGGGCTGCTACGGGGTCTGTGCGACGTGGTGCTGGTGGGCGCGGCCACCGCACGGGCGGAGGGCTACGGCCCCGTGCGTGCCCGCAAGGCGTGGGCCGAGCTGCGCGCCGGCCGGACGCCCACCCCCGCCGTCGCCGTGGTCTCCCGGTCCCTGGACCTACCGGAGAAGCTGTGGAAGGAGGCACCGGGGTACGCGCGCACCCTGGTGTTCACCACGGAGGGGTCCCCGGTGCGGCGTCGTCGGGCGATGGAGGAGTACGCCGACATCGTGGTGGTCGACGGGGAGTCGGTGACGCCCGCGCACGTGGTGGACGCTCTGGCCGAACGTGGGCTGTACCGGGTACTGACCGAGGGCGGCCCGCACCTGTTGGCGGATTTCGTGGGAGCGGGGCTGCTGGACGAGCTGTGCCTGACGCTGAGCCCGCTGCTGTG
>CALGOD010000227.1 GCA_937957845.1 uncultured Nocardiopsis sp. | reverse complement strand
CGCGTCCAAACGCTCGACCTGCTGCCCCAGCTCCGCCAGCCTCTTCATGACCGCCTGGTGCTGGACTTCCTCAAGCTCTTGGTCCTCGACCCATCGGCTCTCACTGACCTCCTGTTCAAGCGCGGTCACGATCACGCCGATGACCAGGTTCAGCATGATGAAGGCCGTCAGCACGATGTACAGCACGAAGAACGTCCAGCCCAACGGGTGGTGCTCCAGTACCGCGTCCGAGACGTCCGGCCAGTTCTCCGTGGTCATCAGCAGGAACATCGTGTACAGGGACGTTCCCAGGTTGCCGAAGAACTCCGGTACGTCCTCGCCGAACAGTTGCTGGCCGATGATCGCGGAGGCGTAGATGACCACCAGGAGCAACCCGATCACCGTGCCCATCCCCGGCACGGCCTTGAACAGGGCTGTGATGATCTGGCGCATCTGTGGTACTGCGGTTATCACACGAAAGACCCTGAGCACCCGCAGGATGCGTAGTACCGCGAAGGGTCCGACCGCAGGGACGAGGGAGATGACGACCACGAAGAAGTCGAACCAGTTCCACGGTTCCCGGAAGAAGCTCCAGCGCCAGGCGTAGAGCTTGAGGGTCATCTCGATGACGAAGATACCGATGATGACGCGTTCGGCGATAAGCAAATACGGAAGAGCGGAACCTCCGTAAGTGGCCCAACCCAAAATCACGGCATTGACCAGAATCACCAGGAGCATCGTGTTGGAGAACCACCGGCTCTCGACCACTTGTGTGACCTGATCACGCCTCAATGCCACTTCCCCCTCCGCAAGCGCTATCCCACCTCCGATTCGGGCACGAAGCAACCAAATATATCGAAGCGGACTTCTCTGCTTCCAGGCGCATCCGCCCGAAGTCAAACACGTACACCCTCCCACGTGCACCCCGAGAAGCTTCGCGAAGGGTGGGCCGTGTGCCGTTCAGGGGGTACGGAAGGCGGGTCGGCCGCTGGTATGTTCGCTGCTGGCCACAAGGGGAAGACCGACGCTTCGGGACGCCCGAACCGTCGACAGCACCAACGCCAGTGCCCCTGATCCCCACCACCCCCGACCCCCGACGTAGGAAGAGACATGGCGGAGCTGAAGTACTTCACCGGGGCGATGAACTCGGGCAAGAGCACCATGGCCCTACAGGAGCATCATTCTCGTGGTGGGGAGGGCGTCCTGTACACCCGGCAGGACCGCGCGGGCGCGGGGATCATCTCCTCCCGCCTGGGGTTGAAGGCGCCGGCCGTCGAGATCACCGACGGGCTGGACCTGTACGACGACATAGCCGCCCGTAAGGTCCCCTACGCCATCTGCGACGAGGCCCAGTTCCTGTCGGCCAAGCAGGTGGGGCAGCTCGCGGGCGTGGTGGACGGGATGAAGATCGATGTGTACTGCTACGGGATCCTGACCGATTTCCAGGGGAAGCTCTTCCCCGGCTCACAGCGCTTGGTGGAGCTGGCCGACAAGATCGAGGTGCTCCCGGTGTCCGCTCGCTGCTGGTGCGGTGGCAGAGCCACCCACAACGCCCGGGTGGTGGACGGGGTCATGGTCTACGAGGGTGAACAGGTGCACATCGGGGGGAACGAGTCGTACGCGACCCTGTGCCGCCACCACTTCATGGCCGGAGTCGCCTGACCGGGTTCAAGTAAGAACTTGCAGCCACCAAGGGACACCCGAACAGCACTCTCTCACTCCGGAATCCAATATTCGAACCCATGACCCAAGAAACTGGCGATCTTCCTTGCCTCGTTCTTGAAAGAGTTTTCAGAAACCGGAGCAACTGAGCTCTCCATTTGACCATCGAACCGAATTTGATAGACAGCACTCTTGGTCTGAATTAGGGCTATATAAATAGATTGCCCCTGACTCCCAGACCCGTAAACATAATAAGATTTATTGCCGAAATCGCCTTTCCCCGACGACTTCACCTCAGCAAGATCCCCGGAAAGCCTGTCCTTGGTTTCTTCATATCTATTTGAAGC
>CALGOD010000226.1 GCA_937957845.1 uncultured Nocardiopsis sp. | reverse complement strand
CCCCTGTTGCGTGTGGAGGATGTGGCGCAGCGTTTTCGGGTGCGTGGGGGGTTGTGGGGGCGGTCCACGGACTTTTGGGCGGTGCAGGGGGTGTCCTTCGATCTGTATCGGGGGGAGACCTTGGGCATCGTGGGCGAGTCGGGTTCGGGGAAGAGCACGTTGTCGCGGATGGTGATGCGGTTGTTGGAGCCCACTCGGGGGCGGGTGGAGTTCGAGGGGCGCGATATCACGCATCTGCCCGAGCGGCGGTTGCGGCCGTTGCGGCGGGATGTGCAGATGGTGTTCCAGAACCCGTATTCGTCGTTGAATCCGCGGGTGACGGTGGGGGATGCGATCGGTACGGCGTTGCGGGTGCAGGGGGAGCGCGACGCTCGGAGGATCCGGGTGCGGGTGCAGGAGTTGTTGGAGCGGGTGGGGTTGGAGCCGCGGCATTACAACCGGTTCCCGCATGCGTTCTCGGGGGGTCAGCGGCAGCGGATCGCGATCGCGCGGGCGTTGATCCTCAAGCCGAAGTTGATCATTTGTGATGAGCCGGTGTCGGCGTTGGACGTGTCGACGCAGGATCAGGTGTTGCGGTTGTTGTCGGAGTTGCAGGACGATTTCGGGTTGACCTACATCTTCGTGGCGCATGATCTGGCGGTGGTGCGGCAGGTCAGTGATCGGGTGGCGGTGATGCGGCAGGGGCAGGTGGTGGAGATGGGCGACAGTGACGCGGTGTACGAGAATCCGCGTAGTGAGTACACGCGTCGGTTGTTGACGGCCGCGCCGGTGTTGGATCCGGACGAGGCCCGACGCCTACGCGCCGAACGCCGGCGTGTCCGCGCATAGGCGGAGTCCGCCATCCCCTCGAAGGTCGTCACACGCGGCCGTCGGTCTTCGCCGTCCTTCCCCGGGGCCCCACGGGTGGTCGTGCGGGTCCAGGCGGCGGACCGCCGCCTGGACGGGTGCGGAAGGAGGCTCCTTCGACCGTGGCGGTTCGAACGGTCAGAACAGACCCCTGCGGCCGGCCAGCGAGTCGATCCACTGGTGCAGGTGCCCCGACCAGTCGCGTCCGGCTCCCTCGGCGTGACCGATGCTGAAGCGGTGGTAGGTGTCGCGTCCCTCGGAGAAGAGCAGCCCCGGCTTCTTGTCCAGCTCCAGCACCACGTCCATGCCGTGCTCGTCGGTGACCATCGACAGCTCCAGCTCCTCCAGGCCCCGGTAGCGTCTGGGGGAACGGAACTCGATCTCCTGGTAGAACGGCAGGCGCTGCCGGGTGCGGTTGATGCGGCCCCGCTCCAGGTCGGCGTGCTTGAAGGTGAAACCGAGGGAGAACAGGGAGTCGAGGACAGCGGCCTGGGACGGCAGCGGCTCGACGGCCACGGGGTCGAGGTCACCGGGATCGACCGCGCCCGCCACGTGCAGACGGGTGTTCACACCGAGCCTCATGGGGTGCAGCTGACGGCCGCGGTGGACCGTGATGGGCGTCTCCCAGGGAACGAAGAGGTCGAAGGGCACCTGGAAACGCTGCCCGGGCGACAGGACCACGGCGTCGCCCAGACGCACACGGTGGAACTCCATGTCGCTGTTGACCTCATGGTCACCGATCTCGGTCTCGACCCGGGCCTGCAATCCCACGGTGAGCTGTTCGACCCGCTGCTCGACGTCACCGGCCTCGATGACGACGGTGCCCCGAAGGGAGCCGCCCGGCGTGGTCACGGGGGAGGCGAGAGAGGTTTCCACCGAGGCTCCGCCGAATCCGATACCGGCGAGCAGGCGCTTGAGAACCATGGAAGGGCTTTCTGAGGAGGGTCCGGCGGTGCCGTGGCCGGAGGTTGGAAAAAGGGAGGAACGGGGGCACCTGTAGGGAGGACGCCGCGAAGGGGTCCCTGGTTCCCATCGGATTCAGAGGAGTCCGCGTAGTAGGGCACGCAACCCGAAGGTGAAGCGCGCCTCGGACTCGGCGGTGTCGGGGGCGTCCTCCTCGTCCTGGTGACGGACCTGGTGTACGACGGCACCGACGCAGTAGGCGTGCACGGCGTCCGCGGCACGTTCCACGTCGTCTTCGGCCAGGCCGGCCTCGGTGAACGCGCGGTGCAACAGGGCACGCGTGGCGGCGGTGCTGGGGGTGTGCGGTGCCCGGTGGACCAGCAGGGACAGTGCCCCCGAGTACTCCAACAACCGGGCGCGGTAGGCGTGTGCCCAGTCGGTCAGGCGCACGTCCCAGGGACGGTCGTCCTCGGGCTCCTCGCTCTCCTGGGCGTCGATCTCCTCCTCGTCCTCGTCGGGGACGGTGCCATGCGGCGCGGGGGAGGCCACGTAGGCGGCGATGGCGTTGAACAGCTGTTCCTTGCCGAGGGGGAAGTGGTGGTAGATGGCCATGGCCTCCACCTCCAGGGCGTCGCCCAGACGGCGCATGGACAGGCCGCCGAGCCCGCGTCCGGCGATGATGTGGAGCGCTTCGAGGATGATGCGCTCACGGCTGAGCCCTGCGTAGTTCCTGCTCACGGAGTTCCTTTCGGGGGTGTGCGCCGTAAAGGTGGCAGATCCGGGGATCGGTGACCACCACCGACGCGCGGCCCGGGTCGTCATATGATCTTGGCCACCTCTAGAGTGGCCCCGACTGACGGTTCGCGTGTACGGAGCGCACAACATGGTTGCTGAACAGAGCACGACACAGGCGCGGCGGAGCCTGGAGGCCGATCGGGAACTGGCCGAGAAGCTGCCCGAACTCCTCGGGGAAGTGGCCGAGGCGCAGGAGACGCTGGACCGGGCGCGGGCGGAGGACGCGCCGGTGGAGGAGCTGTACCAGCGGGGCGTGGAGTTGGACCGGGCGCTGACCGAGGCGATGCGGGCCGCCTATGCCCGGCAGCGGACACTGGTGGGGCTCAAGGGGTACGAGGACCGGATCCACCGGCGTAAGAGGCTGGCACGACCGGAGATCCGTGAGGCCACCCACGTCGCCGACCAGCTGCTCACCGCGCGTGAGGCCCACCGTCTGCACGGAATGTCGAGGGCGCCCCGACAGCCGGCGTGAGCTCCGGGCCCCGGCCGAAGCCTCGTCGTGTCAGGCACACGATAGGTTGGTGTCCGGCCCGGTCAGGGCCGGGCACCGCAGCAGGAGACGGTGGGGAGCGCATAACAGA
>CALGOD010000225.1 GCA_937957845.1 uncultured Nocardiopsis sp. | reverse complement strand
TACGAGATTCCGTCTTGTGACTGGAGTTCAGACGTGTGCTCTTCCGATCTACCTGGTCCCGATGCCCTACCTGATCGGCGCCCTGGTGCTCCTGGTGCTTATCGCGATGGTCACCGGCGCGGTGCAGCGCAGCCTGCCCGGCGGGCGCCGGCGTCCGGTCCTGCCGTTGCGGTGGCGAGCGGTGTTGCGGCTCCACCCCGGGCCGGGGTGGATCGGGGGTTGGGAGCGCTGGCGTGTGCTCGGGCTGCCTCGGGCGCGTCGGACCGCACGTGTGGCGCGTCGGAACTTGACCTGGTGGCAGATACGCAGGCCCGGCGGATGGAAGGAGTACGCGACCCTGCTCGGCTACGCCTGGGGATGGGTGTTCCGACGCAAGGTCGTGGCGGGCCCCGAGTCGGTGGTCTTCGTCCTGGCCGGACCGCGCCGCGGTAAGACCGGGGCCTCCGGGGAAAGAATCCTGGACGCACCCGGCAAGGTCGTAGCCACCTCGATCCGCGACGACGCCCTGTCCAAAACGGTGGGCCCCCGCTCGGAGAAGGGGCGGATCTACGTCTGGAACCCTGAGGGGGCCGGCAAGTACGCTTCGACGCTGCGCTGGGACCCGGTGGCAGGCTGCCGGGATCCTCGGGTGGCCGTGCGCAAGGCCGGTCGGATGGTCTCCTCCCAGGACTCGGGTGGGCTGTCCGACGCGGACTTTTGGAACAACCAGGCGTGCATGGTGCTCGCCGGGTACCTGCACGCCGCCGCGCTGGTGGGCTACGACATGCACCACGTCTACGCCTGGGTCAGCGGCTCCGACGACACTCCTCTGCGGATCCTGCGCGAGGCGGAGAACGCACACTCGGCACAGCGTCAGGTCATCCAGCGGTTCTTGCAGAACATGCCCGACCGCACCCAGCAGTCGGTGTCCACGACCCTGAGCGGGGTGTTGCAGTTCATGACTCACCCCGGCATCAGTCGCATGCTGGCCCACAGCGATGATCCGCAGGAAGAGATCGGCATGCCCCCGTGGTTCGACCCGGCTGAGTTCGTTTCCGACACCGACTGCTCGACGCTCTACCTGGTCAGCAACGGCGAGGACTCCGTGACCCGCCCTCTTTTCGCCGCGCTGCTGGCCGAGATCGCCCACGAGGTACGTCAAGCGGCCTCGGCTTCACCTGACGGGCGGCTGCCGATGCCGATCGACATGGAGCTGGACGAGATCGCCAACACGGCGCCGGTCCCCGTGGATCAGTGGGCGTCCTGGATGGGCGGGTGCGGGGTGCGCATCCGCGTCTACGCCCAGACCTGGTCTCAGGTGGTCAAGCGCTACGGTGCCCAGGGCGCCGAGTCCCTGTGGGCGTGCGCCTCGCACATCGTGGTCTACGGCGGCACGAACGAGAAGGAGGTGATCAACCGCGTCCGTGATCTGGCCGGGAAGGTGCAGGTGCGCGGGCGGGACCGGATTCACCACTCCTACAACCGCGAGGGCGAGAAGGTCCGCGAGCGGGAGAAGACCTTCGAGACCGTGGACGTGATCGACGACCTGCGCATGCCCGCCTTCCACGCCGTCGTGCTGCACAGCGACGGGCCGCCCGCATTGGTGCGCACGCCCCGAGTGTGGCTGCGCCCGGAGGTGTTGCGGTGGAAGAACCGGATGCCCGAGGGTCTGGCCGCGCCAGAGCGCAGCCAGACGCCCGAGGTCGACCGCCAGCTGCGCGAGCGGATAGAACAGTCCGCGGTCCACGCTCGACCGCTGCGGGTGGTGGCCACCGGCACCGATGACGTGGCGGTCTTCGAGGAACCGACGAAGAAGACGAAGAAGGAGACGGAGGCGGCTACCCAGCCGATGCCGTCGATGGCCACCGACCGCGAACGTCTTCGGGTGCGAGCTACGCCTCCGCCTCCGCGCTCGACAGCCCAGGGGCTAGGCCGGGGCGAGTCCAGCGGCTCGGACCGAGGAACCCCACCGCCGCTGCGGCGCCCGGCCTCGTCGCCGACGCCTCCTGCGGGCTCGGACGCCTCGGCGAAGCCGGCGCCCTTGCACCCGGCGCCGTGGGACCTGTCCCGGTCGGAGCCGATGCCGCCTCAGGAGGGTGAAGACCAAGCCCCGAAGCGGGCCCGGATGCCGTGGGATGAGGATGAGGGATAACGATGGACGCCGATGACCTGCGGCGTCATCTAGTGGACGGGGCCGCTTCGACCGAGGGTCGGGGCGGCTCCGCCGCTGATGCGGCGCCGATGATGACCGCGCTGTCCGTGGTGAGCACGGACATGGGACGCCTGGACGAGCGCGTCAAGGACCTAGCGGACAACCTGGCCACGCTCCAGGCCGAACAGGACCGAGTGAAGGCGCTCCGCGATGACCTGACCTCGCTCGCGGAGACCGTGGCCGACCTGCGCACGTCCGTGAAGCAGCTCGCCGCGGAGGAGGACGCACCCACGCCTCCGCCACAGCCGTGGGACTGGACGTCGATGAGCGGGGACGAAGCGATCGCCGCGATCAAGACCTTGGGCGACTGGATAGAGCACGCCCTGTTCCTGTGGTGGCCCCAGACCGCGGAGAAGGTGCCCACGTGCTGGATGAAGCACACGGACATGCTGCGCGACCTGAGCCTGCTCTACGTCTCCTACGAACAGGCCTACAAGCACCCTGGCCGCCGGGTCCACCACGAAGTGGACTGGCGTCGCTCGCTGAACGACATGATCGACAGCATCGACAAGGCTCGCAAGACCTACAACTGCGGCACGAAGGAACACATCGTGAGCCGCTCGGGCCGCTCCGATCGCGAACACGTCGACCTGTACGTGCGAGAGATGATCCTGGGGCAGATCTACCTGGCCGACCGTGCCGGAGATGAGGACCGAGTCGCTCACCTGGTGGACAAACACCATGTCACTCCGGATGAGCTGCGCACCGGCATGAAGAGGGCGTTCACCAACTCCATGAAGGTCGTGGACCAGGCGGACGCCTCGCCTGACGCCCGCCGGGACGCGGCCCGGGACGCGGCCCGAGTGCTGCTGGCCTACCAGGTCGTCGCATCCGACGACCTGCGCCAGGCCCCGAAGATCGAGTCGCTTCTGAAGGCGCTGTTCACGCACAAGGACCCGGCCTTTGAGCGTGTGGCCCGCGAGTACGACGCCCT
>CALGOD010000224.1 GCA_937957845.1 uncultured Nocardiopsis sp. | reverse complement strand
GATGTCGGCGCGAGTCGCACCGGTGCGCTTCATGACCTCCGTGATCACCGACATGCCGATCCTCCGTTCGCTACGCGTGTCCGCTGGTCAAAGAAGTGGCCCCGACGGAGCTGGCACTCCGCTGGGGTTTTCTTTGCAACCCACTAGAGATACTATCTCCCTCGAGAGATAGTATGTCAAGCAGGTTGCTATAAAGGGTTGCGACGAAGGGAAGAAGCCACCGACATGACCCGTTTTCGAGAAATCGCTGCGGAGATACGTGATCGCATCTCCGCAGGTAGTGAGGGCTACGGCCCTGGTGACCGCCTGCCGCCGCAGAAGGCGCTGGCGGAGGAGTTCACCGTGTCCCAGCCGGTTGTGCAGCGCGCCATCTTGGTGCTGCGCGCGGAGGGACTTGTCCGGATCGAGAGGGGGACCGGCACGGTGGTGCATGAGATCAAGCCGATCGTGCGTAACGCGACAGCGCGCTACACGAAGACGGCCCGTGAACAGGGACAATCGCGAGGTGCTTTCGCAACGGAGGTCCGCAACCTGGGCCACACCCCGCGCAGCGAGCTGGTGAAGTTGGGCCCGGTGAGTCCACCCCAGGAGATCGCGGACATCTTCGAGTTCGGCCGGGATGACGTCGCGGCCATCCGCCATCGACACATGAAGGCTGACGACACCCCGGTGCAGATCGCCACGTCCTACGTCCCGTGGGCCATTGCGAAAGACACGCCCATCACACAAGAGGACACTGGCCCGGGAGGCACCTACTCCCGTTTGGAGGAGCTGGGGCACCGCGTCACACGCTTCACTGAGCGCATACAAACCCGGCCGCCGACAGAGGAAGAGGCCAGCTTCCTGCGCCTGGGAGAAGACCAACAGGTCTACTCCGTGCTGCACATCGCGTACACCGAGGACGGCACGCCCGTAGAGGTCACTCAGCACGTCATGCCCACATTCCAGTGGGTGCTGGAGTACGAGTGGGCAGCGGATTGACCGGGTTGATCGCATGACTTCACGGTGGCGAAGGCACCCCTGAGCTGCGAGAGGCGGCTGGGGGGCACAGGAATGCCCCCCAGATGCCACCTAGACGAATCCGCGCGAGGTGGGGAGCGTGAAGGCATGAACGGGATGGCGCCGTGGGCGCGGAGGATCAAGAAAGAGCGCGAGCTTCGAGGCTGGACACAGCGCGACTGTGTCGAACGGTTGCGGTACGAAACCACGCGTGAGCTCCCACCGCTCCAGACCATGCTGGATCAGTGGAAACGCTGGGAGGGTGGCCGTGTACTGCCGTCTGCGGAGTACCAGCGCATGATCGCTAGTCTCTTTGGCTCAGTGTCGGGCGCCTTCTTCGCCGCTCCTCGTAGCCCGCAGGAGGTACTGGAAGCCGCCGTTCCTGGATCGGACACGCCAGAGCTGCTCGCGCGCCTGCGACGTTCCGCCGTGGACCAAGCAACCCTGGAGTCCCTACGGCTCACAGTGGACCGGCTCTGCTCGGACTACCCCGTGATCAATGCCCACCAACTCCTGACCGAAGGACGGGCCTGGCTGGCCCGGTTAGCGGATCTGCTGGAGCTGCGGGTCAGCCTGACGCAACACCGCGAGATCCTGTCCCTAGCGGGAATGCTCGCGCTCCTGGTGGGCTGCCTGGAACAGGACATCGGGCGTAGCCCCGCAGCGGAGAGTACGCGGCGATCCGCCTTGACCTTGGGAACGGAGGCCGGCGACACGAACGTTGTCGGCTGGGCGCACGAGATGCGCTGCTGGTTTTCCTTGACCCGGGGCGACTACCGCACGGTCTTGGCCTCTGCGGAGGCAGGTATCGAGGCGGCCGGTGACCAGTCGGTGAGTGTGCAGCTCTACGCCCAGCAGGCGAAGGCCTGGGCGCGCATCGGTGACCAGCGGCGAGTCGAGGTCGCTCTCGACCGCGGCCGGGAGCTGTTGGAGGAGTTGCCGCCACCGATGGATCCGTCACACCACTTCGTCGTTGACCCGTCCAAGTACGACTTCTACGCGATGGACGTGCTCAGAAGGTCCGGCAGCGACAGGCTCGCTGATGGCTTGGCCGATGAAGTCCTGTCCACGTCCACCGACTGGTCAGGGCGTCTGGTAGCACCCATGCGGGCAGCGGAGGCCTACGTGACCAAGGGAGTAGTCGCGGCTCGCTCTGGGGACCTGGAAGGAGCCATCGGTTACGGGCGCCAGGCTTTGGAAGGCACTCGGCAATCTGTCCCGTCACTGGTGATGGTCGGCCAAGAGCTGGGCCAGGTACTCAGCGAGCGGTACAAGAACGAGCAGGAGGCAAAGGACTACGTCGAAGAACTGCGGTCTCTCGCAGAGCGCGCTGCATAGAGCAGAACGAAGGCCCGGACGGTTCGTCCGTCCGGGCCCTTTTCAGGCATCGCATGTGACTGAAGCGACCTCCGAGCGCCACAAGCTCTAAGGTCAATGGCATTACCCAAGTAAAAAGGCGGGGCACTGGTGCCAGCCAGGTCCCCGCCTCCGCAGATGAGTTGGTCGATGCTGCGACCAGGACACTCACCCCATACGCGTAGATCCATCGTACCCACTGGGTGCGACCGGACCACATGCGAGTGTCCTGATGTCGAGGTGTCGGCCTAGGAAGAGACCGACAACCGTGAACGACAACCAGAGCTACGACGGCGGCCAGGAGGAGTACACCCTCCAGACCGCCGTGGAAGGCAACGGCTACCACAAGTCCAAGGGCCTTCAGTGGCTGGACCTGTGCCCGCACCTGGGCACCAGCGAGAAGACCCTGCTGCGAGTGCTGCTCAGCTTGACCCGGCATGAGAACCCCCGGCGCAAGATCGCACCCGAAGAACTGCGCCACCTGGTCTACGCCGGCCCGGTGGCCCTGGGGGAAGAGCCCAAGTACGCCTCAGTCTCGGGCCTGCGGCGCATGCTGCGGGCCCTGGCGGCCCTGGGCCAGATCACCACTCCGGAGGACCGGCCGCTGACCTTCTCCTCCGGTAAGTCTGCACAGAGCCGCGCCGTCACCATGCAGATCTGGCGGTACCCCCGCCACGAGTGCGGCTCCCGCAACGCCTACGACGCCTTGGCCCGGATCCGCAAGGAGGCCCCTCGGTATCCGTTGGCGGGCCCGGACATGGCGCCGCGGTGGCAGCATCTGCCCGTGCCCACCCCGAGCAAGGACACCCCCTCTGACCAGGCTGGTCAGAAAGATGACCAGGC
>CALGOD010000223.1 GCA_937957845.1 uncultured Nocardiopsis sp. | reverse complement strand
GCTCTCCACGGAACCCAGGGTGTAGCCGGCGAGGCGCGCCGGGTCGGGGGTGGCCGAGACGCGCTCCACGTCCACCGCCACGGGCACACCGTGGGTCAGGGCGAGTGCCACCCACTCACCCGAGTGGCTGACGGAGATCTCCCACCCCTCGGCGGCGCCGGTGGGGTGCGGTTTACCGTGGGGACCCTGATCGAAGTCCTGCCCGCGGGTGGCACCCGCGCGTTCCTTCTCCTCACAGGAACGGCAGTGCAAAGCGAAGGTCACCTTCTCGGGCGGGCAGTCGGAGCGCTCCGCCAACAGCAGCCGGGCCAGGGCCCGGCCCAGCAGGTGGCGGTCACGGTCGGCCTGGTGGCGAAAACGTGCGTTGCGGGTGCGCTCCTCCTCGTCCAACAGGCGGAGTAGACGGTCGTCGGCGGCGGTGGTACGTGCCCACCACACCTCGGCGGTCAGTGGTGTCGGGTCGAGCTTCATGAACCCATTGTGACGTGACCTTCCCCCTGCTCGGTGGTGTGAGGTCAACCCAAACCGGGAATTCGGTTATTGACAGGTCAGCCCTTCCCCTGGGAGGCCCGAATGTCCGTCGTGGTGCTGTTCGGCGCGGGAGCGCTCATCGGCCTGGTGGCGCTCACCGTGGTCGTCATCATCACCCTCCTGACGGAGGATCCCGATACGGCCGCCGAAGAGTCCGCCGGGGACGGCTCCGACCCCGAAAAGCCGGTGACCAGGGACAGGTCCGTAGTCTAGGGTCTGTTCCCTCTCGGGTCGGTCGACCCGAGAGCCGAACACCTTCTGGCCCCAGGCGCGCGGGACCGCTGCCCGTGCCCGCGGCAGAGCACGGAAAGTGGGTCACATTGTCTCAGGAGAGTCGTCCGGCGTTCGCGGCCGAGCGCCGGGAGCGCATCCTCGAACTCGTGCGTGCCAACGGCACCATGTCCCTACGCGACATCGCCGTCAAGGTCCACGCCTCGGAGGTCACCATCCGCCGCGACGTGCGCGCCCTGGAGGCGGAGGGACTCGTGGACCGACGGCGGGGCGGAGCCGCCCTGCCCGGGCGGGTCGGCCACGAACAGAGCTACTTCGGCAAGAGCGGCCAGTGCGCCGCGGAGAAGACCGCCATCGCCACGGCCGCCGCTCGACTGGTCCGCCCCGGGGACGCCATCACCATCGGCCCGGGCAGTACCACCGAGGCCCTCGCCCGCGAACTCGTGGGGCACGGCGACCTGACCGTGGTCACCAACTCCCTGCGGGTGGCCGAGGCCCTGACCGGGGCCGCCGGTGTCGAGGTGGTCGTCACCGGCGGCACCCTGCACGGCCCGGCCAGGGCGCTGGTAGGGAGGCAGGCGGAGCGGGTCCTGGAGGGACTGCGCGTCAACCGTGCCTTCCTGTCCGGTAACGGGGTCAGCGCCGAACGCGGCCTGAGCACCCCCAACCCGGCCGTGGCCGGTGTGGACCGGGCCTTGGCCGCGTGCGCGGAGGAGACCATCGTCGTGGCCGACCACACCAAGATCGGCGCCGACACCATGGTGCCCACGGTCGCCCCCGAGGAGATCGCCCACCTGGTCACCGACAGCAACGCCGATCCCGAGGTGCTCATGACACTGGAGGAGACGGGCGCCCTCGTCCACGTCGTCGTGGCCGCCGACGCCCGAGGGCAGTGAGGAGGAACCTGGGGAACATCGCCCTCCACACGGCAGGCGAGAACGCGTAACCTACCGTTCACGCCCTCTCACGCATCGACCGGTCCGTCCCGCCCACCCCTCTCCAGGAGTTCTCGCGCATGCCTTCCCACCCGACGCCCCGACACTCCTCCTCCGATCCGGTGCGCGTCACTCCGACCCCCGTGGTACTGCCCGAACCCTGGGCCGACTCCCGGCTGACGGTGGTGGTGCCCACCTACAACGAGGCGGGCAACCTGCCCGTGCTGGTGAGCCGGCTCATGGCCCTGGACCTGCCCTGGCTCCGGGTCGTGATCGTGGACGACAACTCACCGGACGGTACCGGTGAGGTCGCCGACAAGCTCTCCGTGGAGTTCGCCGGACGGGTCGGGGTCATCCACCGCACCCGTAAGGACGGTCTGGGGCGTGCCTACGTCGCGGGTATGACGCGTGCGCTGGAGGAGGGCGCCGAATACGTGGTGCAGATGGACGCCGATCTCAGCCATCCCGTGGGCTACGTCCCCCAGCTGCTCGGCACCCTGCACGCCACCAACGCGGACGTGGTGATCGGTAGTCGCTACGTGCCGGGCGGAAGCCTGTCGGAACAGTGGGGGTTGCGCCGCCGGCTGCTCAGCAACTGGGCCAACACCTACGTCAAGGCCGTGCTGTCCATGCCCGTACGCGACGTCACCGCGGGTTTCAAGATCTGGCGGGCCTCGGCACTGCGCGCCCTGGACCTGCCCGGCATCGAGAGCACCGGCTACGCCTTCCAGGTGGAGATGCACTACAGGGCCTACCGACGAGGTCGGAAACTGGTGGAGATCCCCATCCACTTCGAGGACCGCGTCGTGGGACAGAGCAAGCTCGACGGTGCGGTGGCCCTGGAGGCGGCTCTGCGTCCCCTGCGTCTGCGTCGCGCCGAGCGCGCACGCCGTCACTGACCTTCCGCCCCGGCCCGAAACGGGGAGTCCTCGGGGCCGCCTGTGTGGTGGAGCCTCTCCCCGTGGTGGCGTCTGAAGCGCCCGTCCGCGGTGTCTTCCCAGGGCGTCATACTCCGGGGGCGCCCGCTGTGTACGCGCGGTCGTTTGGGGCACGGACCTAGTGAGGAGAGGGGGAACAGTGACCGAAGAGCCCTATGACGTCGACACCGACATGGGGGACGACCCCGAACTGAGCAAGGCCGTCGCCAGAGAACGCAGGATCGAGGCCGACTACGACATCCAGGACTACGAGTTCGTGGATCCCGACGGCCCGGGGACCGACAGTGCGGAGCCCCGGGGGATCGACGAGGCGGTGCGTTCCGAGCGCAGTGACGTCTACCCGCGCGAGAACTGGGGAGGGGAGACACGTGGAGCGGAGCAGGAAGCCCTCCACGAGGTCGACGACGGGTTCACACCCGACGTCGGGGAGGGGGCGGCCGTCCGCGACGAGCACCCCGACCGGCCCTACGAACACCCCGCGGACACTCCCCACGGGACCCGGGAAGACGAACGCGACCGGACCACCGACGCCTCCGGCTACGTTCCCGACGCCGCGGACCCGA
>CALGOD010000222.1 GCA_937957845.1 uncultured Nocardiopsis sp. | reverse complement strand
TGGTGGCGGTGATCCTGGTGAACGCACGCATACGCGTTCACGACTCCCTTCCTGTCGAGCGGAAACACTTACCGTTACTATTCTGTTACATATGGTGTCCGGTGTCACGAACCCCTTACCGGTCGGGAGTTTCGGAGTGGTCCGCCGACTCCTCCAGGCACGGTTCAACAGGAGGCAAAGCCCGAGAACGACCTGGGAGCGAAGGCCCGAGGGATCCACCGAGCCGGACATTCGCCGTGGTCGAAGTGGGTAGTGCTGCGACCAGCGGTACCAGTCCCGACCCACGTCACGGAGAGGAGCGCCGTCTATGTCTCGGCCTCGGATCGTGGTGGTCGGCGCGGGTTTCGGTGGTCTGCACACTGTGCGCCACCTCGAGCGCCGTATCCCGACGGGGATGGCGGACATCGCCCTCGTCGCACCACACGACTACATGCTCTACAGTCCGCTGCTGCCCCAGGTGGCCTCGGGACTGCTCACACCACAGTCGGTGGCCATGTCCGTGCACCGGCTCACCAAGGAGACCAGGCTCGTTCCCGGACACGCCATCGGTGTGGACACCCGGTCCCGCGTGGTCATCGTGTGCCGGCCCACCGGGGAACTCGCCCCGGTCCGCTACGACCGTCTGGTCCTGGCTCCCGGAGGGGTCACCCGGGCCTTCGACATCCCGGGGCTGACCGAGCACGCCTACGGGGCCAAGACACTGGCCGAGGCGGTGCTCCTGCGCGACCACGTGCTCGCGCAACTGGAGCTGGCCAACGACAGCCGCGATCCGATCGAGCGGGAGGAACGTTGTCGGTTCATCGTGGTGGGAGGCGGTTACACCGGTGTGGAGACCGCCGCCTCCCTGATGCGCCTGTGCGAGGTGGCGGCCAGGCGCTATCCGGAACTGCGTTCCGTGATCCGCTGGCACCTGGTGGACATCGCGCCCAAGGTGCTCCCCGAACTCGGTGACCGCCTGGGCCGCAAGGCGCTGGACCTGCTGCGGTCCATGGGCATCGAGGTCAAGCTCAAGGTGAGCGTGCGCGAGGTGACCGCGGACAAGGTGGTGCTCACCGATGGACGCGCGCTGCCCTGCCGTACCCTCATCTGGACGGCGGGGGTCTCCCCCAGCCCGCTGATGGAGACCTTGGACAAGCCCACTCAGAAGGGGCGGCTGGAAGTGGCTCCCGACCTGCGGGTACCCGGTCTCGACGAGGTGTTCGCGGTCGGTGACGCGGCGGCGGTGCCCAACCTCGCGCACGACAAGAGCGCCTACTGCCCGCCGACCGCCCAGTACGCCAGCCGTCAGGCGGCGACGGTCGCGGAGAACGTGGTCTCCTCCATCCTGGGGCGGCGGTTGAAGGAGTTCCGGCACAAGGACATGGGCCTGGTCGTCGACCTGAGCGGGAACGACGCTCTCGCGCGCGTCATGCAGATGGAGCTGAGCGGTCTACCCGCCCTGGCCGTCACCCGTGGGTACCACACGGTGTCGGTGCCCTCCACGACCGCTCGGGCGCGCATCCTCGCCAACTGGGCGATCCGCAGATTCACCGGCGGCGACACCGCGCGGCTGGGATTCGCCCACGAGGGGCGGCCGTCGTCGTTCGTGGCCAACGAGGCGGTCGACTACCTGGACGTACAGAGCACGCGGCGTGAGGGTGAGCGCCTGTTGGAGAACCTGCGGGAACGCTACGGGGAGGACTGAGGGACGTCCGGGCCGGCGCGGGTCCACCGGCCCGGACCGCCGGTCGGCTCAGGATCGGACCAGACGGGCGATCGCCTCGGAGGCCTCGCGCACCTTCTCGTCGGCCTCCGCCCCGCCGTTGGCGACGGCGTGGGACACGCAGTGCTTGAGGTGTTCGTCGAGCATGGACAGCGCGAAGGACTGCAGCGCCTTGTTCGCGGCCGAGGTCTGGGTCAGGATGTCGATGCAGTACTGGTCGGACTCCACCATGCGCTGCAGGCCGCGGATCTGCCCCTCGATACGGCGCAGCCGGTTGATGTGACTCTGTTTGTCGTTGCTGTAACCGTGGGTCGCAGCCATGCTCCTGCTTCCGTGTCGTTCCTGCTCACATGCCGTCACCATACCCCCTTGCGGTATCCACCGGAGGGGAGAGGAAGGCGTTCCGCCGGTGTGCGCCGCACGGAGGAGAGGGTGGTCGCCCCGACGGCCGCAAGGAGGAGTGTCCCAGACCACGGGGGCTCGGGGACCGGTGGCCTCGGGCGTGGGTGCGTGACCGGGCCCGACCCGGTGGAAGACCGCGGAGAACCGCCGGAGGGCGGTCCTTGCCCAAGGGCCGGGCTCCGGCGACCATGACGCTATGACCGACAGCGCCGAGAAGGACATCCTGGCCACCATCCGGGGACTGATCGACGAGGAGCACGCGTTGCGTTCCACCCCCGACGGGCCGGACGAGCGCGAGCACGCACGTATGAGTCAGATCGAGCAGGCACTCGACCAGTGCTGGGACCTGCTGCGACAGCGCAGGGCCCGTAGCGAGGCCGGCCGGGATCCCGACGAGGCCGAGATCCGTCCCGCCTCGGAGGTGCGGAACTACCCCCAGTAGGCATCGGAAGGCGAAACCAGGTGAGCTCCGCGGGCGTCGACATCTGTACATCGGAGTCGGGGCGATGACCGCACGCCCCCCACCCCTCGGATCACGCAAGGAAACGCATGGTCGCCACACTCACCGGTCTGGGCCTGTCCTCCGCCGCCGGGCTCAACGCCTACATCCCCCTCCTCATCGTCGGACTGATGGCCCGCTTCACCGATCTGCTCCCGCTCGGCGCCTCCTGGCAATGGCTGGAGCACCCCGTCACACTCGTGATCCTCGGCGTGCTGCTGGTGGTGGAGTTCGCCGCCGACAAGGTGCCCGCGGTGGACAGCGTCAACGACATGATCCAGACGGTGGTGCGGCCCACCTCCGGCGGCATCACCTTCGGGGCCGGAGCCTCCACGGTGGGGCTCGCCGAGATCACCGGCGCCGCCTCCGGTAGCGCCTCCTCGGACGGGGTCTCCTGGGGACCCGTCGTCGCGGGCGTGGTCATCGCCCTGCTCTTCCACGTGGTCAAGGCCCTGGCCCGGCCGGTCGTCAACACCATGACCGTGGGCTGCGCCGCACCCATGGTCTCCTTCCTGGAGGACGTCGCCAGCTTCGTGACCTCTCTGGTGGCCGTTCTGCTGCCCATCATCATCCTCGTCGTGTTCCCGCTCATGGTGTTGGGCGGCGTCTGGGCGGTGCGGCGCGGTCGGCGTCTGCGCAGGCAGCGGCGCGAGCGTAGGGGAGGCGGTGCGGACGGCACCATGGCGGAGGAGGGGACAGTGGGGACGCACGACCCCGGAGGCAGGGTGGCGTAGAACGCATACCCGGTCCGGGGAAGTGAACATAGGGTGCGATCGATGACTGAGACGACTTTCGACCGACACGAGATCACCCACATCGTCTGGGACTGGAACGGCACCCTCCTCAACGACAACCACGCCAACCTCGCGGCGGTCAACGCCGTGTGCGAGATGTTCGGACGCGACCCCGTGGAACTGGACCACTGGCGTTCCTTCTTCCGGCGTCCCCTGCTCCCCTGCTACGAGGAACTCCTCGGCCGCGCCCTGGAGGAGGAGGACTGGGAACGGGTCGAGGAGCTCTACCACAGCAGCTACCTGCGACACCTGCCCTCCTGCGAGCTGACCCCGGGTGTGCCCGACGTCCTGCACGAGTGGGCCCGGGGCGGGGGCACCCAGTCCCTGCTGTCCATGGCCTCCCACGACCACCTGGTACCGCTCGTCACGGAGCGGGGCCTGACCTCCCACTTCACCCGGGTGGACGGTCGTCGGTTCCAGACCGAGCACGACTCCAAGGCCGAACACCTGCTGCGCCACCTGGAACACCAGGACGTCGACCCCTCCCGGGTCGTGCTGATCGGGGACATCGACGACGACGCCCGAGCCGCCCACGGCGCCGGGGCGCACTCCATCCTGGTCACCAGTGGCCTGATGTCCCCCGAGCGGCTTCGGGCGACGGGTTCCCTGGTGGTCGACTCCCCGGAGGAGGCCGTCGCCGTACTGCGCGGAGCCTGACTCCGCGGGGACACGACGGCCCGGTGCCGCCCTCCGAGCCTCGGATCGGAGGGGCGACACCGGGATATCGACATCCGGTCATCGGACTTTTCTCCTTTCGGTGCCCATGTCAATGGGGGCTCCCCACCCCCTCGCCCATCCTCCTGGGTGGGACGGACACAATCCGAACCTCCCGTCTGTGACCTGCGCTATCTTCCTCGGTCCGGGGCTTCGTTAGCCGGAGGCCGGGGCACCTCCGGCTTTTCGGTGTGTTGTTAGATGGGACTCACAGCAAGACTCAGCCACGCAAATGGGAAGGCGGGCCAATGACGAAGAGCAGCGTGCCCCGTGTGCTCTGGCAGCCCGACGAGGAGAGGATCGCCTCCTCCAACATCGTCGCGTTCGCCCAGTGGGCCGAGCGGAACAAGGGGGTTCGGGCCTTCGGCGAAGGGGACGCGGCCGGGACCTTCGACTACGACTCCCTGTGGCGCTGGTCGGTCACCGACATCGACGGCTTCTGGGAGTCGATCTGGGAGTACTACGGTGTCCGCTCCCAGACGCCCTACGAGCGGGTCCTGGGCGAGCGGACCATGCCCGGCGCGGAGTGGTTCCCCGGAGCCACCCTCAACTACGCCCAGCACATCTTCGAGGGCCGTGACGACGACCGGCTCGCCATCCAACACGCGACCGAACTACGCGCCCTGGACGGGTGGACCTGGGGACAGCTGCGCCGGCGCACCGCCGCCATCGCCGCAGGACTGCGCGAACTCG
>CALGOD010000221.1 GCA_937957845.1 uncultured Nocardiopsis sp. | reverse complement strand
CTGGCCTGGCGAACCCGGTCCCGGTGCGGGGGAGCCCGCGACGGCTACCGCGTCGCCTGGCTCTACTACGTCCACCTGGCCCGCCCGGTGCGGCCGATGACCCCCGCCAAAGAGCGGGCCCTGGCCAGGGCGATGCTCGCCCGCTGCACCTGCACCACGTGCGGGCTGCTGCACGAGTACTGCCTGCCCACGTCACTGGGACGCACCTGCCCGCCGGGCACCGGATGCGCCACTGGCGCGGACCTGGCCGCCTGAGGGCCGCCACTTCACCCACTTCACCCCCCCTTCTTTGAGGAGCTTGCTGATGCTTCGTGGATGCCTGGCCCAACTCATCACCTGGGGCCTGATCGGCGCCGTTGTCCTGTGGTTCTTCCGCCACCCAGAATCCGTGGCCGGGCTCATCTCCGGCGCGGTCGGCCTGGTGATCAGCGGCGGTGACGCGCTCGGCCGCTTCGCCACCGCCCTGACCCCCACCCTCAACGGCCTGTTCTGACCTGGAGGGATGACGTGAGCAGCAACGATGTCGAGATCCCGGAGGCGGAGCCGCTGCCCGCCCTGGACGAGACCGAAAAGACCTCCGCCACCGCTCTGACCCCGGTAGAGGAGCTGACCCCCGAGCAGGCCCAGACCCTGGGCCAAGCCCAAGAGGAGGAGGACGAAGCCGAGGGGCCGCCGCCGCTGCCCCCGCTGCTGGAGTTGGCCGGGTCCAACCTGGCCACCACCGGCGGGTTGGCCTACGGCGCCGCCGGGGTGGCCGGCCTGTTGGCGGTGGGGGCGGTGGCCACCATGGGCACCGCCGCCTACCTGGCCAAAGGCGCCCGGGATCGGCGCGAACAGGCCGCCCGGCGGGGTGGTGCCGGCCCGGGCCGCCGGGGTTTTCGCGCTCTGGCGCGGGGCTCTGGGGCGGCCGGTCGCGGTCCGGGCCGCGACCGGGGCCGGGGGTTGGCCGGTGCTGCCGGCGGGCTGTCCGGCCGCGCACGCTCCGGCGGTGCCGGTGCAGGTGGTCGCCGGTTCGGCGCCTCCTCGGGCGGGGTGGGCCGCAAGGGCGGCGCCGCTGGAGCCGGTGGCCGCTCCGGGCTGTTCGGTTCCCGTTCCGGTGCTGGCGTGGGTCGAGGCGGTGGCTTGACCGGCGGCCGCCCCGGTGGCGGGGCGGGTCTGTTGGGCCGGTCCGGGGGTTCCTCGGGCGGTGTGGGCCGTCCGGGTGGTCGGTGGGGCGGGGCTGGAGCGGCCTCGCGCGGTGGTGGCCGGTCCGGGTTGTTCGGTGCCGGCCGTTCGGGTGGGGCGCACCGGGCCGGGTTCGGGGGCGGTTCCCGTGCAGGGGCGCGGGGCCTGTTCGGGGCGGCCCGCCGTCCTGCCGGCCGGGTCACCGCGATCTCGGATCCGGCCATGCCCACCCGCACCAGCGGGCGCCGCCCTTTGCGGGGCGCGTTCGGCGCGGTGCGGCGGGGCTGGAACCACCCCCGCACCCGACGTGGGCGGGTGCGCTTCAAGCGCGCCTCGGAGCGCACCCGCGACTACATGCGCAAACGCGCTCGCCGCCTGCGCACCACCGCGTTCTGGCACTCCCTGGCCGGGTGGTGGGGCCGGTTGTGGGGGCGCATCCGTGGTGATGAGCGGTACGGGCCCATGTCGTCGGCTTCGGCCGCTGCGTCCGCTCTGGCGGTCGCGGCGCTGGGGCCCTCCCGTCGCCGGTCCGCCCCCCGGCGGGTCGTCACCGGCCGGGTCATCGGTACCTCCGCCCGTACCCCGGGCGAGTTGAGCAGCGCCAGGCGTCCCCTGGCGATCGGAGCCGGAGCCTCCGGCACAGAGTTGGAAGGACACCCCATGTCGAGGAAACCGGGCGAGATCATCCGCGCCGAGACCGCCGCCGAGGAGATGCAGGCCGCCCTGGCCGCGTTCGGTGGCGCTGACGTGCACATGCTCACCTACGAGCAGGGGCTGGTCGCGCTCCCGCAGCTCCTGCGCCGCATCGGACACGGCCTGGGGCAGATGTCCTCCTCCGCTGAGGGGGAGCAGCCCTTGGACCCGGCGGTCGTGGAGTTCATGCACCAGATCAGCGCGGCCGTGCACCAGGTCTCCGACGTGGCCGAGGAACTGCCCGGTCTGTTCCGCGCCGCGCACCAGTCGGAGCTGGACCTGTTGGAGGACCGCCGCCCCAACGCTGAGCGGTGGGACCGCTCGCGCCGCGACAGCTAACCCCCACCCCCTTCGGGGCCCGCGACCAGCAGCAGGTGGTCGCGGGCCCCGCCCGTTTGCGAAGGAGAAAGCGCATGTGGATCGACACCCCGGCCCCCAAGGCCACCAAGAAGAAGACGTCGAAGAAGCAGCGGCAGGCCGCCGAGGAGGCGCGGCGTCGCTGGTCGCACGCCCAGGGCCCGTGGCTGTCGGCCGCTAACGCGGGCTCGCTGTCGCTGGCCGTGGCCACGGTCGGCTCCCTGCCGGAGGTGGGGTTGCCGGTGTGGGCTCCGGCTGCGGTGGGCGCGATCGGCGCCACGGCCGCCTACACCAAGGCGGCCACGGCCAAACTCCCCGCCCTGAGCCGGTTGTACCGGCCGGGCCGGTGGGCGGGGTTCGCGGGGTGGACCTCCCTGGCTCTGGCGGCCGGGGGCCCGTGGTCACCGGACCTTTTGGGTGTGCTCGGGGTCGGGGTGGTGGCCTCGGCTCTGCTGCGTCCGGCCTCCCAAGCATGGGAGATCTCCGCTCAGGATCGTAAGAGCGCTGAGGCCCAGGCCAAGGAGCGCCTGGACCTGGCGGTGACCTGGGAACGGCGGATCGACCGGGTGTGCACGATCAAGGGCACCGTGGTCACCGACATCCGCGCCTGGGAGAACCCGCATCCCACCGACCCCGACCAGACCTGGCGGACCGGGTACACGGTCAAGGGCAAACTCCCGCCCAGTGCGGGGCTGGACGTCTTGAACCGGGCCACGGCCAAGCTGGCCGATGACGCCGACCTGCCCGCCGGCTGCGGGGTGGAGGTCGCCGGGCTGCCCGAAAGCCGCCGCACTTTCGAGTTGTTCGTCACCACCGTCGACGCGCTGGCCGAGACCATCCACTACCCGTCCACCTACACGCGCCGCTCCATCTACGAGGGCATCCCCAACGGCGTCTACCGCGACGGCACCATGGTCGAACTCGACATGAAGTGGAAGTCCACGGTGCTCATCGGCGCCACCGGGTCCGGCAAGAGTGCCCAGTTGGCGGCGGTGATGGCGTCCCTGCTGCGCTGCGACGACGTGATCATCTGGGGCATCGACCCCAACGGAGGCGGCGTTTTCGAGCCCTACCTGCGCCCCTGGGTGGAAGGCCGGGCCTCCCGGCCCGCGATCGATTGGGTGGCCGTGGACGAGGCCGAGATGCACAAGATGCTCGACTTCGCCCTGGCCGCGATCGAGACCCGCAAGATCGGCTACACCGACCTGATGCGGGCGGCCAACGACACCAAGGTGCCCTCCTCCAGCGCGGTGCCGCACATCCAGATCGTCACCGACGAGACCGCGTCGCTGTCTCCGGAGTTGAAGGAGAAGCTGCGCCAGCTGGCGGACCGGTCCCGGGCCGCCTCCATCCGTCCCCTGGTCTGCTCGTTGCGGGCGCTATCGGACTCCATCCCCCGGCCCCTGATGGCCCAGATGCAAAACCGCATCGGGTTGCGCGTCAACGAAGAAGAGGACCTGAACTACCTGTTCGGGTGGAAGTCCAAGTTGCCCTCGGCTTCGGAGATGCCCGCCGAAGGGTACGGGCTCATCCGCCACGACGCGAGCGAGAATCCCCGCCTGTTCCGAGGCCTGTTCGCCGCCCCCGACAGCGCCGCAGTGGTGGCCGAGGCCACCGCCTCCTGGCGGCCCGAACTGGACGATGTGACCGTGCGGGTGGCGCCGGGGGTGTACATGGACCGGTGGGAACGGGCCCGCAAGGCCGGATGGCTGCCCGGACTGGGCAACGGGCCCAAGACCACGGGACCGAAGAAGTCCACCGACCCCGCTCCCGCTGCGGAATCGCCCTGCCCGTCCGCGTCGAAGGAGACCTCCAAGGGCAAGGCTCCCGGTCCGCTGGGGGAGATGCTCTCCGGTCTGGGGGAGTCGATCCGCAAGAAGCGCGAAGACATCGAGCGCAAGAACAACGGTGGCCCCAACGAGACGGAGGTGGACAAGACCTTCCACGCGCTCACCCACGGGCTGTCCCTGGGCGGCCAGGTCGAGTTGCCGCGCGTGTTGGTGGTGGCGCTGGAGCTGTCCGAAGGCGTCAAGGGGGCCGCGGTGGTGGACATCGCCACCGAGCTGCGGTGGTCGCGGCCCACGGTCCGAGCCCGGATGAAGGCGCTGGAGGTGGAAGAGCAGCCCAAGCCGGATCGGTGGAGCACGGGCGCCAAACCCGAACGCGGCTATGCCCGCGAGGCCCTGGAGGCGACCCGCGACCGCATCCTGTCCGGCGAGCTGGAGGTGCCCGCGGGCATCGACGCCGATGAGTAAGAGCCGTTACAGGACGGTGTTACGGGACCCGTAACGAGCGCGTTACGGATCCCGTAACACCTGCTGTCACAGACCCCTGTAACAGGGTTTGAGACGGCCTCGTAACAGAGGCCCGTAACGCCGTCTGACCTGTGGTTACGGGCCTCTGTAACAGCAGGCCGGCGCACCCCCTTCCAAACGCTTTCTGGAGGCTCTGTGTGAAAGGGAACCCACCCATGGACATCGACTGGCTGCGCACACTCGCCACCGCAGGGGTCACCCTCGCAGTTCTGACAGCGGTGTGCGTGGCCGACTACCTCGACACCGATGGCGTCACCGAGCTGCCTTCGGGCGCCTGGA
>CALGOD010000220.1 GCA_937957845.1 uncultured Nocardiopsis sp. | reverse complement strand
GCGGGACTTCTGGGAGCGCCGCCTCGAAGGCGACTGGACGGAGAGCGGTGTCGGATACCGGGCTCTGGGCCGGTCCTTCAACACGTGGATGTACCGGGTGCGCGAGGAGGTCTTCCTGCGTGAGGCCTCTCGCCTGGCCCCGATCCCGTCCGGGGTCCTGGACGTGGGCAGCGGAACGGGCTTCTACGTGGACCTGTGGGCGAGGATGGGCGTCGACGACGTCACCGGCTGCGACATGACCGACGCGGCCGTGCAGCGCCTACGCCACAGGTTCCCCGACCACCGTTTCGTCCAACAGGACGCCGCGGACCTCGACGCGTTCGACGCCGACGCCTTCGACGCGGTCTCCTGCATGGACGTGCTCTTCCACATCACCGACGACGAGCGCTACACCAGTGCCCTCGGCGAGTTCGCCCGGGTGCTGCGCCCCGGTGGCTTCCTCGTGGTCTCCGAGAACTTCCTCCGACGCCCCGAGCAGCGCGGCGAGCACCAGGTCAACCGGACCCTGGAGTGGATCACGGCCGCCGCCGGGCGGGCCGGGTTCGACCTGGTCCGCCGTGTGCCCATGCTCGTGTTGATGAACGCCCAGGTGGACGCCCCCGCGCCGTGGCGCAAGGCGTGGGGAGGCGCTCTGCGCGCGGTCACCCTGACCGAGCCGACCGGGTGGATGGCGGGTGCCGCCCTGTACCCGTGGGAGCGGCGCCTGGTCCGGGGCCGCAGGGAGAGCCCGACCACCGAGATGGCGGTGTTCCGCCTGCGGGGTTAGCGCGGAGTCCATCGTTTTCCCACGAGCGGGGAAAGGGTGCTCACAGTCGGTGTGGGTAGCGGGATACGGTTGATGTCCACTTCGTGTCGCGATCCTACGCGGGCTGGGCTCGTGTCACCGCGAACATCCTGCTCGGGAGGTGACTGTGCGACGCTCCACGATCGTCTCGGTGGTCAAATGGGGGCTCGTGGGTCTGATCGGTACCCAGATCGCGGTGGCGGCGACCCTCATGGGGATCAGACACTGGCGGAAGAAGTCCAGTCCCCGCCGAGCACCCTTCCCGCGCACGCCCCCGGCGGAGTTCCCGGTGGGGGACACCGGAACCGAGATCACGGTCTACACCTACGGTGAGGACCTGTTCGAGGACATGCTCATGGGGATCCGGGGAGCTCGAAAGCGCATCCTGTTCGAGTCCTACATCATCAAGGACGACCGGGTGGGCAGAACCTTCAAGAAGGCGCTCATCGAGGCGGCCGACCGGGGCGTCGAGGTGTACGTGATCTACGACGGCTTCGCGAACCTGGTGGTGCCCCGCTCCTTCTTCCGTTTTCCTCCCAACGTCCATGTGCTGAGGTACCCGGCCCTTCGTCCCGGGGCCCTCCTGCTGAACATCCGCAAGTCCGGCCGTGATCACCGCAAGATCCTCACCATCGACGGTGAGGCGGGGTTCGTCGGCGGATACAACATCGGCTCGCTGTACGCCACGGACTGGCGTGACACCCACATGCGGATGTCCGGCCCGGCGGTGTGGGAGCTGGAGAACGCCTTCATCGACTTCTGGAACATGAACCGCCGCCCGCACCACCCCGAACTGGAGAACCTGGGCGAGACCGACTGGGACGCGCACCTTCGCGTACACCGCAACGTTCCCGAACAGCTGATCTACCCCATCCGGGCGATGTTCCTGGAGGCGGTCGACAGAGCCCAGGAGCGGGTGCTGTTCACCCAGGCCTACTTCATGCCCGACCGGGAGTTCCAACGGGTGCTGATCGACGCCGTGGAACGGGGGGTGGAGGTCCACATCCTCGTCCCGGAGAACTCCAACCACGCCGTCGCGGACTGGATATCCCGCAGTCAGTACGCGGTGATGCTGCGTGGAGGGGTGCGGTTGTGGCTCTACCAGGACGCCATGGTGCACGCCAAGACCGCGACGGTGGACGGCCGCTGGTCCACGATCGGCACCGCCAACGTGGACCGGCTGAGTCTGATCGGCAACTACGAGGTCAACGTGGAGATCTTCGACGAGGGCGTGGCCGCCCACCTGGAGGAGGTCTTCGCCAACGACCTCACCAACTGCCGGGAACTGACGGCGGAGGAGTGGGAGGAACGTTCGCTCCTGGCGAGGTTCGGGGAGGTCGTGCTGGCCCCCTGGCGGCCGTTCCTGTGACGGACGTGCCGGCCGCCCGCGTGTGGACGCGGGGACGACACGTCCACGCGGGCGGATCCCGTCGAGGGGCCGCTTCCGAGCGCCTCGGCCACGTCCCGGTGCGGACCGACACCGAGGTCAGGGTCGACGAGGGGGCGGCGGTCCCAGACGTCGGGGGAAGAACGGGTCCGATTCGGTTTTTCGGGGGCGAGGGCCGCCCCAGTGCTGGGGGCCGGGATGGGGCGTGCGGTGGAGCGCTCCCGCGATCGCGGAGGGGGAGGCGCCCCGCTGCCGCGTGGGCGGCCTGACCTCCCCCTCGGATTCCTCCTGCCGCTCGTCCCCGGAGTGTTGCGCGCGCGTCATCCGACCTCCCTCTGACCTGCTCGTACTCCTCCCCCATGATCGTTCGGCTCCTCTTCGATGTCATGTAGGCACGGGGAGTGAGGGGACGTGTCGTCGTTCCGTCACGGGAGCCGGCCGCCCCGCGGTGGCGGCCGGCGACGTACCCGGTACCGGTCAGGGCAGACGCAGACGCAGACGGGTGACACCGGCGGGGACCGTCGCGAGGACACCGTCGTCGGTCCTCGCCACCTCGGTGGAGGAGTCGACCGGTTCCGCCTCGTGCACCCCCATGAGGAGGACCTTCCAACCGTGCGGGAGAGGGGTCGCGGCCTCCACCGTGACCCCGTCCTCCGAGCGCGTGGTGTGGAAGACCGCGGCCGGGGAACCGTCGGCGGCCGGTACGACGGTGCTCGTCGGCGGGACCCGGTCTCCGGCTCCGTACACGTGCAGGGTCAGTCCGGCGGTGTAGTCGTAGTCCGGGCGCTCCTCCACCGCGCCGACGGGCAGGACCGTATGGGGCCGGACCAGCAGGGGCAGGGAGTCGAAGCCATGGACCTCCCGGCGCCAGACCGGACCCCGAACGGTCCGGCCCGTGAGCAGGTGGGTCCACACCCCCTCGGGGACGTAGTACTCCACGGAGCCGTCCGGGCTCAGCACGGGAGCGACCAGGAGGTCCTCGCCCAGCATGTACTGCGTGTCGAGGTGGTGGCAGGTCGGGTCGTCGGGGAACTCCAGCAGCATCGCGCGCATCATGGGCACACCCCGGTCGTGGGCCTGCGCCGCCGCTCCGTACAGATAGGGCATGAGTCGGCACTTCAGCCGGGTGAAGGCGCGGGCGACGAGCGTCGACTCGTCGTCGAAGTCCCACGGCACACGGTAGGAGCGACTGCCGTGCAGCCTGCTGTGCGAGGAGAGGAGGCCGAACGCGAGCCACCTCTTGAACAGCGCGGGGTCGGGGGTCCCCTCGAAACCGCCGATGTCGTGGCTCCAGAAGCCGAACCCCGACAACCCCAGGGACAGACCGCCGCGCAGGCTCTCCGCCATGGCCTCGAACGTCGAGGCGCAGTCCCCGCCCCAGTGCACCGGGAAGCTCTGACCGCCCGCCGTCGCCGAGCGCGCGAAGAGCACGGCCTCCCCCTCACCCCTCTCACGGCGCAACAGGTCGAACACCGTCGCGTTGTAGAGCTGCGTGTAGTAGTTGTGCATGCCCTGCGGGTCGGAACCGTCGGACCACACGACGTCGGTCGGGATCCGTTCGCCGAAGTCGGTCTTGAAACAGTCCACGCCCATGTCGAGCAGGGACTTCAGCTTGTCGGCGTACCAGGCGCGTGCGTCGGGGGAGGTGAAGTCGACCAGGGCCATCCCCGCCTGCCACATGTCCCACTGCCACACGGTCCCGTCCGGCCGGCGGACCAGGTGCCCCAGCCTCGCGCCCTCCTCGAACAGCGCGGAACGCTGGGCGATGTAGGGGTTGATCCAGACACAGGTCCGCAGTCCCCGGGCCTTGAGCCGCGAGAGCATCCCGACGGGATCGGGGAACACGTCGGGATCCCATTCGAAGTCGCACCAGTGGAACTCGCGCATCCAGAAGCAGTCGAAGTGGAACACGCTGAGCGGTATGCCGCGTTCCACCATGCCCTCGATGAAGCCGTTCACCGTGTCCTCGTCATAAGAGGTGGTGAAGGAGGTGGACAGCCACAGTCCGAAAGACCACTGTGGAGGCAACGCGGGACGCCCGGTGAGCGCCGTGTACCTGTCCAGGATCTCCTTCGGTTCGGCTCCATGAACGACGTAGTAGGTCAGGGAGTGGTCCTCGACGCTGAACTGCACGCGGCCCACCGATTCCGAGCCGACCTCGAAGGACACCGGTCCGGAATGCGCCACGAAGACGCCGTAGCCCCGGTTGGTCAGGTAGAACGGCACGTTCTTGTAGGCCTGTTCGCTGCTCGTGCCGCCGTCCGCCTGCCAGATGTCCACGGTCTGACCGTTGCGCACGAACGGGGTGAAGCGCTCGCCCATGCCGTACACGAGCTCGCGGACGCCCAGGGACAACTGACCGAGCATGTGGTGGGTGCCGTCGGCGTCCTCGACGAATCCGGTGCCTTTGGCGTCGACCCTGGTCAGGGTGGTGTCCCCGGCACGGAACTCCATGAGCCAGGGGCCTTGGGTGGCCACCCGCAGGGAGAGGTCTCCGCTGCTCAGCTCGATGGTGGAGTCGTCCCGTCGCACCGTGGGTGGGGGGCCGGTGTCACCGCGGACCTCGAACGAGGGGGTGCGGCGGACCGATCCCGCCAGGTGCGTGGTCCGGACGCCGATCACACCGGGAGCGGGCGACCAGCAGTCGACCGTGACCAGTGGTGTGTTGAGCGTGTCCCCACGGTGCGCCACTGACCGCACCGGGGCGTAGAGGGTGAACCGGTCCCCGTGTACCCGGACGTCGCGCACCTCGCGCGCGTGGTGCGCGCGGACGCCCTCTCGCATCAGCCAGAAGCCATCGGTGAACTTCATGAACGGCCTTCACCTTTCGTCTCGGTCCCCGATCGCCGGCGGTGGGGCGGCGGGTCGCTTGGTCGGGCCGCCGGGGATCTCGGCGACCGCGGGTTCTTCCGCGCGGCGGCGTGAGCACCGCGCGGGAGGAGGCGGGAGGAGAGTGCGGCCGGGGAGCCGACGACGTCCCCGCCCTCGATGTGCGGTCCGACCATCGCGGAGGGTGAAGGTGTGCGTACATCCGTCCCTCCGGGAGTCGAAGCGCCTGGAACGTGGTTGTCGAAGCGCTTCGACAACGTCCGACATGGTACGGAACGGCATTTTCGGTGACAACCCTCTCTCGCTCGGTTCTCAGCACGGGGGGCGGAACGTGAGGGAGACGTGCGGGGCGCGCAGTGACGCGCGCGGCGCCGGATACCGGTTCCACGGCGATCCGGATGATCCTCGTCCGCGCACGGGGGTATCACGGTGCGCCCGACGGAGGGGAGGGCGGGGGAGAGAGGCTCCGTGAGGGCGGAGTCCCGGGAGGAGGGGCGAGGCGAGGGAACCGCCGAACCCGACCCCGAAAACGGGACCGGGGCTCCTCTCGGAAGAGAAGCCCCAGGTCAACAGGGCGGCCCCGGCAGGATTCGAACCTGCGGCACCCGCTTTAGGAGAGCGGTGCT
>CALGOD010000219.1 GCA_937957845.1 uncultured Nocardiopsis sp. | reverse complement strand
CGAAGGGGGGCAGCCCCCGAGGAACACGGGCGGGGGCCACGTGGAACTCGGCCCACACGTTGGTGCCCAGGCCTGCCCAAGGGCCGAGCTGGTAGTGGCCCCAGGCGCGGGACAGGCTCTGGACGAGGAACAGGCCGCGCTGCCCCTCCGCCCGACTCCACGCGTCGTCGTCGCGCTCGGCGGGAACGCGGGGCACGCCACCACCGCCGGAGTCGCTGACCGAGAGGCGGAGGGTGGAGGGTCCGGGCAGGCACAGGGTCTGGATGACCTCGCCGTATTCCGTGCCGGAGTCGGTGTACTTGACCGCGTTGGCGAAAAGCTCTGACAGGCACAGGCGGAGGGTGTCGACCACGTCGGGGGCGAAGCCGGTGAGGTCGGCGGTGAGGTCCTTCCTGGCTTGGGAGAGCTCATGGAGTCCGCCCCGGTAGACGCGGTGCTCCCAGTGCACGAGGGGGCTCATGCGAGGGCTCCCTCACGCTGATTCCGGTCGAGCCGGACACGGGTGAGCAGGGCGAGTTCATCCCATTCACGGGACGGGGAGGACGCTGTGGGCTCGGTGGGCCTGACCACGCCGAACCGGGGAGCGGGGCCGGAGAGCAGGTCGCCCTCCGGGTCGACAGACCACTGCCGGAGGATGGCCGCGGCGCGTTCCTGGACCTGCGCGAACGCGCGCAGCACCTCCTCGGATTCGGGCGGGTGCTCGGGGCGGAGGGAGTGGTGAACGGGGTCGCGTGGCCGGGGGACACGGTCCTCCTCGGCGGACAGGAGCCGTTCGTGGGCGGCGTAGTAGGGACGCACGAGGGCGGCGTCTTCTTCGTGGACGTCCGGGACGCGGGCGTACTCGTGGAGGGAGGAAGGAGGCGGTACGGGGCGCCTGGAGTGCTCGGGAACCCCGCTGACCTGCGAGGGAGGTTCAGGGAGCGGGGCGTAGCGGCGAACACGTGTGGAGCGACGGCGGCGACCGAAGGCGGAGTGGCGTCCGCAGGGGGAGGCGAAGAGGTTCTTGAGGGAGTCCAGGGCACGGCTGAGAGGGGCCGCGCTAAAATAGCGCATGCTGGCAATCCTTTGGTTAAACGGTGTTGGTTGCTGGCCACGGCCCCGGACGGTTGCTACCGTCGCGGGGTCATTCGTGGTTTTGGGGAAAAGATTAGGGCATTCCTTGGAGATTGGCGACGTTACCGCGAAGTAGGGCGTAGAAAATTTCGAAGTGGCGTGTTCTCCCAGGTGGGAGGGGTTGCAAGAACCTTTTTCGCTAAAACCACAAAGGGAATCTATTTGGACATAGGGCTTAAAAAATCTCCCGCTTCCACAGGAAAATCGGGGACGCTGCCGAGGGGGTCGGCGTTCGCGCTTCACCGATGACAGGAAGCCGGCCCAGGCGGTGCCCCCGAAGGCGAGGTGGCCGTGGTCGCGGTCCGAGGGCTCTGGTGTGGTGCTGGAAGAGCAGCGAACTCGGTTACGACCGGGCCTACCTGTTGATCGCGGTCCTGACCGAATTGCGCACGAACGCGCTGAAACACACGGCCTCCGGCACGATCTGTGGCCGCGTCCGCATGGAGATGGAGTCCTACCAGGGGATGTTCTGGGGCGCCGTGACCGACGAGGGCGCCCTACCGGGAAGGCCGTCGACGGTTCCCGAGGTGGGGGAGGGATTCGGCCTGCGCCTGGTGGACCGGCTGGCGGAGGCTTGGGGCTGGTGTGGTGGGAACGGCGGACCGCTCATGGTCTGGGCGATGGTGGATCCGCGTGGCCAGGAGGAACCCGGGCCGGAACGGAAGTGGATCATTCCGGGGCAGCACAGCGCCAAGCGCACCACCGGGTGAGGGTGGTTTTGGTCGAGGGGCGGGTGTGGGGAGCCGTTCTTTGCGTTGATCGGGGTTCGGGTGGCCACAT
>CALGOD010000218.1 GCA_937957845.1 uncultured Nocardiopsis sp. | reverse complement strand
GGTTCGACCCCCTGTTCACCGGCGCCTACCCCGACAACGAGGACGAGGTCTGGGGTGAACTCGCCGACGGTTCCTACCGTGCGGAGGGGGACCTGGAGATCATCGGTCGGCCCCTGGACTTCCTGGGGATCAATTACTACCGCCCCATCATGCTGCGCGACGCCCCTCACCGGGAACCCGATCCGGCCCGACGCACCGCGGTGGACATCCGCACCGAGCAGGTGTCCTTCGAAGGCGTCCGGCACACCACCATGGGCTGGCCGGTCGTCCCCGACACCTTCACCGACCTGCTCATCGACCTCGACCGGCGCTACCCGAACCTGCCGCCCGTCCTCATCACCGAGAACGGTTCGGCCGAGGACGACCGGCCCGACGAGAGCGGCCGTGTGCGCGACACCGACCGCATCGCCTACCTGCGCGACCACCTGAACGCGCTCTCCCGGGCCATCGACGCCGGAGTGGACGTGCGCGGCTACTTCGTCTGGTCGCTGCTGGACAACTTCGAGTGGGCGTTCGGCTACGACCGCCGCTTCGGACTGGTGCGCGTGGACTACGAACTCCTGGAACGGCACCCCAAGGACAGCTACCACTGGTACCGCGACTTCCTGACCTCGCACCGTGCACGCAGGGTCGGCGAACCCGCCGGCCGATGGAAGGAATGACCCCGCACGATCCTCGGACACGGTCGTCGGACGCGGTGAGGATCGTGTCCGACGACCCCTCGAACCTCAGGCCCGCTGACGCGCCACGCCGCCGAACGCGCCCACGACCGCGCCGAGCGCGAACATCGACGCCTCGTCCTCGTCCATGTGCACGATGCCCGCGGGAACGTGGACCCGGTAGGGCTTGGCCTCGCTGGGGAGGATGTCCAGACCGTCGATGATCCCCTGTCCCTCCAGCATCAAGAGGGCCTCTTCGACCCTCCCGGTACGGTCACCACGAGACCAGATCGACATACACCAAACCTCACTACGGCCGGGGCTGGAGGAGGGCCGTACGGAAGACGAGGCCACCCCGACGGAGTGGCCCGCTGTCGTCCGGGCCGGAGGGCCCTGCGCGCCCCGGTGCCCCTTTCCGGTGTGCGCGGGGTGTAACTCAGTGATATCACCGCGGGGCGGTGGACGGGACGGAATCGGACCCCCGGCGGATTGGCCGGAACCGGCCACAGGAGGGGGAACACGAAGGCCGTACAGGTCCGGACTCCAAGCCCCCGGTGCGGATGTCGTCGCCTGTGGTCACGTGGGACGAAGTCGGTCTTCGTCGAGTGGACGACCGACGGCGGCACTCGTCCACGGGGCACCGCATCGGTGGGGGAGAGGCATGGCTCTGTGTGCCCGGTGATGTCCGAAGGGTTGTCCGGGAAGGGTGTGTCGTTGGATCCTGGCGAGGCCTACCGGACCGGTGGGGCTGGATGGAGGCGTGTGAACGACCGGAGGAGGAACCCCTCTCGGGAGCCCCGTGCCGGCACGAAGCCCTCGGAGTCTCCTCTCGGACATCGTGCGCCCGAGCCAGTCGCACCAACGAGCCCCGACCCTCTCCCGCGAAACCGAGTGAACCAAGGCCGACCGGGCCGCGAGGCACGCCCGTCGTGCCGAGCGGCCCGAGTCGGCCCTGAGCGGGCCCGGGGCCCGGACCTGCTTCTCGACCTCGGTGTCCGCGCTCTGCCCACGGCCATGGTCCGTCCCGTCCCTCTTCGACGCGGGCCGGCCGGTCCACCCGCGGTTCG
>CALGOD010000217.1 GCA_937957845.1 uncultured Nocardiopsis sp. | reverse complement strand
TGCGTCGTTTCGACGCCCGCGCCGCCCTGGACCTGGTGCCCGCCACCCGTGTGGGGGGCGGCGCCGTCGACGCCGTCTTCCGTACCCGCGTGGCCGAGCCACTCCAGGAGACCCCCTTCCTGACCACCGCCACCGGAGCACCCGTGGCCCCGCGCGAGGCCGTGCTGCTCGATACGGGAGGATCCGGCGGGACGGGGGACCTGGCCGCGGTCCTGTCCGAACTCGTGCCGCAGGTGCTCCCCGGAACCTGGGGTCCCCGCCACCCGGCTCTGGCCGCGCTGCGGGTCCACCGCATCGGCCTGGCCGACGTCGCCGACCTGCTGGCCGACATCGACCGGCCGCCGCACTGGTGGGCCACCCTCTACGCGGCGCTCGAAGAAGCGGTGGGCGGGGGCGCCGGCCTCGACGAACTCGGGGCCCTTCCGGTCCCGCTCGCAGACGGACGACTCGTGCGCGGGCCCCGCTCCCTGCTCGTTCCCGGTGAGGACTGGGCCGACGTCGGTGACGCCCGGGGCGAGCGGCTCTCCGCCGAGGGCCTGTCCGCCCTCGGCGTGCGCGTCGTCCACCCCGACGCCGTCCACCCGCTCCTGAACCGACTCGGTGCGATGGAGGCCGGAGCCGCCACCATCCTGTCCGACCCGCGTACCGAGGCCGCGGTGCGCGGTTCACTCGACGCCGACGACCCCGAACCCGTCGCGGAGGCGGTCCTGGACCTGGTCTCGGCGTCGGGAACGACCGTCGCCGATGCCCCCTGGCTGTCCGAACTGGCCCTGCGCGACGACGAGGACGGTTACTCGGTCGCCGCCGAACTCCTCGTGCCCGGCGCGCCCCTGGCCGATCTGCTCGTGGACGACGCCCCCTTCGGCACCGTGCACTCCGACCTCGTCGACAGGTACGGAACCGAGGCACTGCGCGCGGTCGGCGCCCTGTGGGAGTTGACGGCGGTGCGGGCCGAGGACGCCGCGCTCGGCGATGATCTGGTCGCGGTCTTCGACGGGACCCCGGGGGAGGGCGGCCCCGACGGCCTGGAGGAGTGGGCCGAGGAGGTGCTCGAACGGGTCGGGAACCCCGAGTTGCCGCCGGTCGTACCCGAGTTGGTGTGCGTGGTCGACCTGGACTACGTGGCCGACGATCAGTGGCCCCGGGCCCTGGACATGCTCGCACGGGGGCCGCTCCGTGAGGCGGTCACCTCCCCGACCCGGGTGCTGATGCCCGATGGCCGGGTGGCGGACGTGCCCTCCTACACCGCCTGGTGGCTGCGCACACACGCCCTGCTCGGTGACGACGTGCCCGTCGGACTGCGCACCGCCGACGCCGATTCCGCGCTGACCGGTCTGTACGACCAGGTGACCGTCGACGTCGACCCCGAGTTCGCCCGTGCTCTGGGCGTGCGCACCACCCTGGACGACCTGATGGCCGATCCCGACGGGCCCGACGACCTGCTCGGCCGACTCGCCGACCCGGCGCGCCACGTGGACCGCACGGCGCTGCGCAGGATCTGGACCGCCCTCGCCGGGGTGGACGCCGACCTGGTCACCCCGCCGACCCGCGTGCGCGCGGTACGGGGCGGCGCGATCGTGGTGGCCGACGCCGAGGACACCGTGGTGGTGGACTCACCGGACCTGCTGCCCTTGGTGGAGGATCGTGCGCTGGTGCTGGCGCCCGCCGGTGTCGTGGAGGATCTGGCCGACGTGCTCGATCTCGACATGGCGAGCGAGGCCGTCGACGGCCAGATCGGATCGGCCGGGCGGATCCTCCCGGTTCCGGACGAGGCCGACCTCTTCCTCGACCCCGACGGCGAGCCCGACCGTACCTACCTGCACCACCAGACGCTCACCGTGGACGGGAGGGAACTGGAGTGGTACGTCGGCGACGGTTCGGTGCACGCCTCCGGTCCCGACGGGCTGGCCCGCGCGCTGTGCTGGCGTGCCGGCCAGTGGTCCCGTCGACACCTGCTCGCCGCGGCCCTGCGCGATCCCTCCTCGGCCGCCGGTCTCCTGGCCGAGGCGGACCTGGACGACTGACCGGGACCGGTTCATCCGGCCAGGACGGCGGCCAGGCGGGCGCCCAGCCCCTCCTCCGGATCGCCCCAGACGGTGACCTCCAGTTCGTCGCCGACCGACAGGGGCCCGGGGCGGGTGACGGCGAACTTGGCTCCGAAGGACACTCCGCCCGTGTCGGCGCGACGGTAGTCCGCGAGAGTGCGCAGCGGCTCGGGACCGCTCCTGGTCCCGAGCCGCTGGTCCACCGTGGTGACCGCGCACCGGACGCACACCTTGGAGTAGCCCAGTTCGGTGCCGCCCACGCGTACGCCGCGGACCCGGTCCTCGGTGTGCGGTTCGGGCCAGCCCGACACCACGATGTTGGGTCGGAACCGGTCGAGTGGCACGGGGGTGGCTCCACGCGCGAGGATGCGCTCGTTGAGCAGCTCCAGTGAGGACGAGGAGGCCATCAGGACGGCCGCGCTGTCGGCGAACGCGCTGGTCCCCGGGGTCATGCCGCCCACACGGCGGTCGTGGTCGTCGGGCACCCGCACCAGGCGGCTCGGCGCGCCCAGTGCCTCGGTCAACCACGCGGCGACCTCCGCGCCCTGTTCCACCCCGGTGAAGGGCTTCTTGTGCATCGTCACGTCCAGACGGGGCCCCTCGGGATCCACCTCGATCTCGATGGGCTCGATTCCGTCGGTCTCCAGACGTAGGCGGGTGCCGTCGGGGTCGACACCGGCGCGGACGACCGCCATGCGGGGGTCGCCGCGCTGGCTACGGAAGACTCCGTCACCGTCGACCACCATGAACGTGCGGTCGTGCGTGATGCCGGCGGGCGTGGTCTCGGCGGTGCGCACGGACGTGCCCGCGCAGCCTTTGACCGGGTAGTGGACGAGTTCGGCGATTCGGGCCATGAGCCGAACACTATCCCCGGGCGGGGCCCTCCGGAGGGAGCCCTCCCACCAGGGAACCTTGTCGGTTCCGGGAGCATCAGTCTCTGTGTCCCCCTCCCGTCACAACACAACAGACAGGATCCCCCACATGCGCAACGTTCCCGTCGCCCTGTTCCTCGTGGTGCTCGCGGCCGCGGGCTGCTCGACCGACTCCCCCGGAGGTCCGGGTTCCGCTCCGCCGCCCGAGTCCGGCGGTTCCGTGGCCGTGGAGGGTACGGAGGGCGGGCAGGAGGAGGTCACCGAGTACGTCTACGCGGTGAAGGAACAGATCACCGTGGACCTCACCATGTACACCAACAGCGAGGGAGGGCGGTTGACCCCGTTCTTCTCCGGCTACCGGCCCGTCATCGAGTTCGACCACCAGGAACAGTCGGCCTCGTGCAGCGTCCAGCTGCCCGAGGGGCTGAGCGAGTTCGCCCCGGGTGAGAGCCACGTCGTGGGCCTGGAGTGCGACACGGAGATCACCGTGCACGTGGACACGCCCGGTTTCACGCTCCTGGAGACCAGGGCACCCCATGGAGCCGGGGAGGTGGTCTTCACCGAAGAGGGCCACTGACCCGATATATCGCCCCTCGCTTATATAACCGACCTCTTATATGGTGGAGTCATGCACGCCTTCGACGTCCTCGGGGATCCCGTCCGACGCCGCCTGCTGGAACTGCTCAACGATGGTGAGCGCTCCTCCGGTGAGCTGACCGAGGTCGTACGGGCCGAGTTCGGCATCTCCCAGCCCGCCGTCTCCCAGCACCTGCGCGTGCTCAGGGAGAACGGCTTCGCCACCGTGCGCAAGGAGGGCACCCGCAGGCTCTACGCGGTCGACCCCTCCCCGCTGCGGGAGGTCGACACCTGGCTGCGGCGCTTCGCCGCGCGTTGGGAGCCGCACCTGATGGCCCTGGAGACCGAGCTCGCCCGGGGAAGGCGTGAACGCCGAGCGTCCGCCGAAGAGGAGCGGAAGCGATGAGCGGGGGAGCACACGATGGACATCCAGCGACAGATCGAGGAGGTCGGCCGTTCGGTCGAGCTCCGCGGGTCCGAGGACGAGGCCGCCCTCACGGTGACCCAGGAGTACGACGTTTCGGTGGAGGACCTGTGGGACGCGTGTACCAACGCCGACCGCATCCCCCGCTGGTTCCTTCCGATCACGGGGGAGCTGCGCGAGGGCGGAACCTACCAGCTGGAGGGCAACGCCGGAGGCAGGGTGCTCAGGTGCGAGCCGCCGCGCTCCTTCCAGGTGACCTGGGAGTACGGGGGAGAGGTCAGTGAGGTGGAGGTGCGTCTGACGGCGTTGTCGGACACCCGCAGTCGCTTCGCGTTGACCCACTTCGCGCCCTTGAACGACTTCTGGGCGCAGTTCGGTCCCGGAGCGACGGGGATCGGATGGGAGATGGGGCTCCTCGGTCTGCGGCAGCACCTGTCCTCGGGGGTCGACATCCCTCCGGAGGCCGCGGAGTGGGCCGCGTCGGAGGAGGCCCGCAGGTTCATGGAGCTGAGCGGACGCATGTGGGGCAGGGCGCACGCCGCAGCGGGAGCCGACCCTGAGGAGGCCGCCGTGTCCGCCGAACGCACCATAGCCGCCTACACCGCGACCCCGGGAGAGGAGTCCGCCTCCGGAGCCTGAGGGCTTCGACCCGTCCGGGGCCGCCCGACACGTGGCGGTCCCGGTGTCAGCGGGCCACCCTGAAGAACCCCTCCGAGATGAGTGTGCGCAGTGCGTCGGGCGCGCGCTCCCGCACCTGCTCGGGGTCCTCGCCGATCAGTTCGGCGATCACGTCCAGCAGCGGCCCCACCGGCATCGTGCCGTCGCACACCCCGGCCAGGGCGGCCTCGACCGTTCCCACACGTGCGACCCTCCGCAGGCCGTCGCGCTGGCGCAGCACGATCTTCTCCGGGTCGGGGGCTCCCGGACGTCCCACACGCTCCTCCACCACGCCCGGAGCGAGGGCCACGTGCGCGGACAACAGGGCCGCGTCGGTCAGCCGCAGCGCCGTCATCGCCCCGTCCACCACGTCGGGCAGATAGGGGCCCACGGGCTGTTCGATCTCGTGCCGCAGTTCCTCCACGCGTACGGTCGCGTCCTGGGCGACGTCGTTGCGCAGGCTGATCCACCCGAAGCCGATGCCCTTGATGCCCTCGCGCTCGAAATAGTCCAGCCAGGCGTCGTACCGGCGCGTGTACTCGGGGGTGCCGTGCTCACAGGAGTCACGCAGCCACAGCTCCACGTACTCCGCGGGATCCTGGACGTCGCGCTGGACCACCCAGCCCGAGCATCCCGTCCCGGTCACCCAGCCACCGACCCGGTCCTCCCAGTCGTCGCTGTCGGAGTGGACCCAGTTGGCCAGGATCTGGCACCAGCCGCCCTCCGTCAGGTGTGCCGGTGCCTGTCGCACCAGCTCGGCGCACACGGTGTCGCCGGGCAGATCCGACTCCCGGTAGGTGTACCGGGAGGAGTCGGGGGTGATCACGAACGGTGGGTTGGAGACGATGAGGTCGAACCGCTCTCCCCTGACCGGTTCGTACAGTGATCCCTGCTCCAGACGGACGTCGGACACCCCGGACAACGCCAGACTGATCCCGGCCAGGTGTACCGCACGCGGGTTGAGGTCCGTGGCCACCACCTCGCGCGCCCGTGAGGCCAGGTGCAGGGCCTGCACGCCGCATCCGGTGCCCACGTCCAGTGCGCGCCCGACCGGTCCGTCCACGATCAGCTGGGAGAGGGTGGAGGAGGCCCCGCCCGCACCGACCACGTGATCGTGCCGGGGGACCTCACCGCTGCCGGGACGCACCTTGGGATCGGAGACCACGAAGCCGGCGCCACCGTCCTCCATCTCCCAGGGGCCGAGGTGCACCAGGGACCGTACGACGGGACCGCGGACTCCCTCCTCCACCGTGACCAGTCCGGCCTCGATCAGTTCGTCCACGGGCAGTATGGAGCGCGCGGCCTTGGCGGGGATGGGTGAGCGGAGCCACCACAGGCGCAGCAGGAGCCCGAGCCTCTCCTCGCCGCCGGTGGCGCGCAGCGCGGGCACGAGCTCCTCACGGGCCAACGCCCGTGCGGCGGCGTCGCCGAGTCGGTCACGGACGCCGGACACCGTGTAGTCGGCGTCGACGAGGATGCCGCGGAGTCGCTCGGCCAGGCCGCGAGGGAATTTCGTCTCAGACACCCGCCCATTATCGGGCAGGAGGACTGTGCCGTGCCGGTCGGTCCTCGTCGGGCTCAGTGGGCATCGGAGGAGGACGTGAGGGAATCGGAGCGCTTGCGCAGCAGGCGCGGGATGTAGAGGAAGCCGAACACGCCCAACGCGATCCCGGTCACGCACACCCCGATCCACCAGCGTTCGGACGAGGGCAGGTCGTCTCCCATGGCGAGGAGGACGACGAGGGCCACCGTCCACGCCAGGGTGCCGATCGAGGCGGGCACGCGGTAGTCGCTCTCGTGGACGTCCGGGTCGGGCTGACGAGGTTTGCGCACGCCTTCCAGGCTATCCGCTCGCCGACGGGGAAGGACTGTGTGCTCGTAATCACCCGATCCGCCGCAGATGGGTTCGTCACATCCCTGGTCGGATCATCCGATCCTATGGTGTTTTCTCTAAATCCGACGTGGGCCATGGGGCGGATGTTGTGCGAAGATGCAACTAATCTGGCGCAGAATCCTGCTTGCCCCATAACACGACCAGGTCAGGCTGTCGAAGTGAATTCTCCAAGTTCATCCCCCAGTAGCACGAGCGAACGCCCGACCGGGCCCCTCGATCGCTACTTCCGTATCTCCGAGCGCGGTTCCACCCTCGGCACCGAGATCCGCGGCGGCATGGCGACCTTCTTCGCCATGGCCTACATCGTCGTCCTCAACCCACTGATCATCGGTACGGCCGAGGACGTCAACGGCGAGACCCTGGGCATCCCCGAGATCGCCGCGGTCACCGCCCTGGTGGCGGCGATCTCCTGCCTGCTCATGGGAGTGGTCAGCCGCTACCCCTTCGCCATCGCCGCGGGCATGGGCCTCAACGCCGTGGTCGCCTACGGCATCGCGCCCCTCATGTCCTGGGCCGACGTCTTCCTGCTGATCATCGTCGAGGGCGTGATCCTGCTGATCCTGGTGCTCACCGGGTTCCGCACCGCGGTCTTCATCGCGATCCCGCCCGGCCTGAAGGTCGCCATCGCGGTCGGCGTGGGGTTGTTCCTGGCGCTGATCGGCCTCGTCAACGCCGGTTTCGTCCAAGCCGGCGAGGGCACCCCGGTCCAGCTCGGCAACGGCGG
>CALGOD010000216.1 GCA_937957845.1 uncultured Nocardiopsis sp. | reverse complement strand
ACACTCTTTCCCTACACGACGCTCTTCCGATCTGCTGCGAGATCACAAGGTCCGCCAGCATGATGAAAAGGGCCGCGGAAACGACCACCACCAGGACGACCGCTGTGTACGCCGTCAACTCCCGCCGGTTCGGCCAGGCGATCTTGCGCGCCTCAGCGCGCACCTCCCGCAGGTACTGGCCCAATCGCCGGACCCATCCCTGCCGAGCCGCCACCTTCCCGGCCCTGTCTGTCGCCGCCACGGTGCTCACATCCCATCCGTTGCTCGCGCCCGGCCGAAAGCATCAGCGAGTCTCGCGGTGCGCAGTATGTCGCCGGCAGACGGGGCAATACTTGCTGAGCTCCAGGCGATCGGGGTCGTTGGTCTTGTTCTTGCTGGTACGGTAGTTCCGGCCACCGCACTCGGTGCACTCCAAAGTGATACCAACCCTCACCCATGCCACCTCCCCGCCTGGCCGCGCAGGCACCTTTTGACTGTAGCACAGCGCCCCGTCAGTGTCAACCGGACGGCCTCTGCCTGGCAGGGCGGCGCCCGCCCCCGATCAACCTGCGATCTTGGTGACGACCCCCGCACCGACGGTGCGGCCACCCTCCCGGATGGCGAAGCGCATGCCTTCCTCCATGGCGACGGGCGTGATCAGCTCGCACGTCAACCGCACGTTGTCGCCAGGCATCACCATCTCAACGCCCTCCGGAAGATCCACCACGCCCGTCACGTCCGTCGTCCGAAGGTAGAACTGAGGACGGTACCCCTTGAAGAACGGCGTGTGACGACCGCCCTCCTCCTTGGACAGCACGTACACCTCGGCCTCGAACTTGGTGTGCGGCGTGATCGACCCGGGCTTGGCCAAAACCTGGCCCCGCTCGATCTCATCCCGGTCCACGCCGCGCAGCAGCACACCAATGTTGTCCCCGGCCTCGGCCTGGTCCAGCAGCTTCCGGAACATCTCCACGCCCGTCGCCACCGTCTTGCGCGTCTGATCCGTCAGGCCGACGATCTCCACCTCGTCGCCCACCTTGATCGTCCCGCGCTCCACCCGACCCGTCGCCACCGTCCCACGACCCGTGATGCTGAACACGTCCTCCACGGGCATCAGGAACGGCTTCTCGTTGTCACGCTGCGGCGTCGGAATGTACTCGTCCACCGCCTTCATCAACTCGCCCAGCTTCTCGCACCACGGCCCCGGAGACCCCGCCTCCAGCTCCTCCAATGCCTTCAGCGCCGAACCCGAAATCACCGGAATCTCGTCCCCGGGGAACTCGTACTCGTTCAACAGATCCCGAACCTCAACCTCCACCAGCTCCATCAGCTCGGGATCGTCCACCATGTCCGCCTTGTTCAGGAAGACCACGATCGCAGGAACACCCACCTGACGCGCCAGGAGAATGTGCTCCCGGGTCTGCGGCATCGGTCCGTCCGCAGCGCTCACCACCAGAATCGCCCCGTCCATCTGCGCCGCACCCGTGATCATGTTCTTCACGTAGTCCGCGTGCCCCGGGC
>CALGOD010000215.1 GCA_937957845.1 uncultured Nocardiopsis sp. | reverse complement strand
TGCCCGGATCCGCCCCGGCGGACACGCCGAGGACACCGATCTTTGGCCTGGTCAACGGGTACGGTTCAGCATGTCCAGGGAAGGTGCATGTCCAGAGAAGGTCCGGGGACGGCGTCCACGAGGGAGGACCCATGGCCAACGCATCGGTGGAGCTGCCACCGGCCCGCTACGACCACGGCGGGGACGAGTTCGTCTTCGTCGAACTCGACCGGGCCATGAGCCTGGAGGCCAACTTCAAGGCCATGGCCATCACCTCCGCGCTCCAGGCGGAGGACCTGGAGGGCGTGCTGGACATCTGCCCGTCGAACGCCTCCTACCTGATCCGGGTCGATCCCGACCGGCTCCATCCCGCCGAACTGGTGCGCCACCTGGAGGGCCTGGAGCGTTCGACCGCGCCGCTGGCCCCGGACAAGGCCGTACGGACCCGGGTGGTCGACGTTCCCGTCCTGTACGACGACCCCTGGACCCACGAGACCCTCATGAGGTTCCGCGACAGGCACCAGGACCCCGAGGCCACCGACCTGGAGTACGCGGCCCGTATCAACGGTTTCGCCTCCGTCGGGGAGCTGGTCGAGGCCCTGTCCGGTTCCCCGTTCCTGGTCACCATGATCGGTTTCGTGCCGGGCCTGCCGTTCTGTTACCAGATGGTGCCGCGGGAACGGCAGATCGAGGTGCCCAAGTACGTCCGCCCGCGTACCGACACCCCTGAGCGGGCCTTCGGGTACGGCGGCGCGTTCGCCGTGGTCTACCCGGTGCGCGGCGCCGGCGGATACCAGCTCTTCGGGCTCGCGCCGGCCCCGGTGTTCGACCGCGCCCAGCGCCTGGCCGACTTCGACGACGGCATCGTCTTCCCTCGCCCCGGTGACATCCTGCGGTACAGGTCCATCGACCGGGCGGAGTTCGACACGGTCCGCGACGAGGTGGAGCGGGGCACCTTCCGCTACCGGATCCGGGAGTTCGAGTTCGCCCCGGCGCACTTCCTCGCCGACCCCGACGGAGTGAACGCCGAGATCCTGGAGGTGCTGTACCGATGAGCACCCGAAACGGTGAAGTGGTCGTGGTGGGCGGTGGCCTGCACACCACCGTGCAGGACACCGGACGCGACGGGTACTACTCGTTGGGGATCCCGCCCTCGGGGGCGATGGACCGGTTCTCCTACCGTGTGGCCAACATGCTGGTCGGCAACCCCGACGGGGCGGCCGCGCTGGAGGCGACCTACGTCGGACCGACCCTGGAGTTCACCGACGACCGGCGGGTGGCGGTGACCGGCGCCTCGGCCCCGGTCACGGTCAACGGCGAACCGGTGCCCACATGGCAGACGGTGGCGGTCCGCGCGGGGGACGTGCTGTCGTTCTCCATGCTCACGGCCGGAGCACGGCCCTACATAGCGATCAGCGGAGGAGTCTCGGTACCGGTCTACCTCGGTGCCCGGTCCACCTACACCCTCACCGGGTTGGGCGGGTTCGAGGGGCGACGGCTCGCCGACGGCGACCGGCTCCCCTTGGGCGAGGAGGAACTCGCCGATCCGCCCGAGGTCGGCAGCACGGTCGAGGAGGCCCTGCGTCCCGACCTTCCCGACGTCACGCTCCTGCGCACCATGATCGGCCTGTGCAGCTACCGCGTGACCGAGGAGTCCATGCGCGTGTTCACCTCCACGGAGTGGAAGGTCACCAAGGACGCCGACCGGATCGGCTACCGACTCCACGGCGGCCGGTTCGACTTCGTGGACCGGGAACCGCCCCACGGCGCCGGCAGCGACCCCGCGAACGTGGTCGACCTGGGCTATCCGCTCGGGTCCATCCAGGTGCCCGGCGGAGACGAGCCGATCGTCCTGCTCAACGACGCGGTCACGGCCGGAGGCTACGCCACGGTGGGCACGGTCATCTCCACGGACCTGGACCGGATCGCCCAGGCCAAGACCGGTGACCGTGTCCGTTTCGAGCCCGTGGACCTACGGACGGCCCTGGAGGCCCGCGCGGACCGGCACGCCCGGCTCGAACGCGTACGTCGGGCACTGCGCGAACAGGGCGCACGCGCCTGAGACGGAACCGACGCAAGGACCACCGACGCCCGACAACAGAAAGGGACACACGTGACGACCATCAAGACGGCGATGCCCGGGGTCATCTACCGCCGGCCCTCACCCGAGGAGGAGCCCTTCGTTCGGGAGGGCGAGACCATCGAGGAGGGCCAGACGATCGCCCTGGTCGAGGTGATGAAGAACTTCAACGAGGTCAAGGCCGACCAGTCCGGCAGGCTCACCCGGTTCCTGGTCGAGGACGGTGACGAGGTGGCCATCAGCCAGGACATCGCCGAGCTGGAGGACTGAGGGCCGTCCGGGCCTGGGACGGCGGTCACGCCCCGGCCCGGACGGCGGACACGGCCGCGGACGAGAGCCACGACGGGGAAGAGCCATTGAACGAACTACGGCGGGTCCTGGTGGCCAACCGGGGCGAGATCGCGCTGCGGATCATCCGCGCGTGCCACACGGCCGGGATCGAGGCGGTCTCGGTGTACTCGAAGGCCGACGAGAACGCGCACTGGGTGCGGCTCGCCGACGAGGCCCGGCACATCGGGGCCTCGCCCGCGAACAAGTCCTACCTGAACGTCGACGCCGTGCTGGACGCGGCGGTCGAGGCGGGCGTGGACGCCGTGCACCCCGGTTACGGGTTCCTCTCCGAGAACGAGGCGTTCGCCCGCGCGGTGAGGGAGCGCGGCCTGACCTTCGTCGGGCCCCCCGCCGAGGTGATCGCCGCGATGGGGAACAAGTCCCACGCACGGCGGACCGCGGTCGAGGCCGGGGTTCCGGTGGCCCCGGGAACGGGTCCCCTGACCGACGTGGACGCGGCGCTGCGGGAGGCCGAGGAGATCGGGTACCCGGTGCTGATCAAGGCGTCCGCGGGCGGGGGCGGTCGTGGCATCCGCCCCGTGTTCTCCCCCGACGAGCTGGCCGAGGTGTTCCCGGGAGCCGGGGCGGAGGCGGCCGCCGCCTTCGGTGACGGCACCCTCTACCTGGAACGCGCCGTGGAGGGGGCGCGTCACATCGAGGTGCAGATCCTCGCCGACACCCACGGCAACGTCGTGCACCTGTTCGAGCGCGACTGTTCGGTGCAGCGGCGCCGGCAGAAACTGGTGGAGGAGGCGCCCGCCCCCGGTCTGAGCGACGCCCTGCGTTCGGAGGTGGCCGACGCGGCGGTGCGGCTGGCCCGGCACGTGGGCTACGTGGGCGCGGGGACCGTGGAGTTCCTGCTCGGTCCGGACGACGCGGTGTACTTCATGGAGATGAACACCCGCATCCAGGTCGAACACCCCATCACCGAGTGCGTCACCGGGGTGGACATGGTCGCCGAACAGCTGCGGATCGCCGCGGGCGCCCCCCTGTCGTTCGCCCAGTCCGACGTGGTGCTGAACGGTGCCGCCGTGGAGCTGCGGATCAACGCCGAGGAGCCCGAACGCGACTTCGCGCCGACCCCCGGAACGCTCGACACCTTCACCGTTCCCGGTGGTCCGGGTGTGCGGGTGGACACCGGGTTCGTCGCCGGTGACACGATCAGCCCGTTCTACGACTCCCTGTTGGCCAAGCTGATCTGCTGGGGCGCGGACCGTTCCCAGGCCCTGGCACGGGCCCGGCAGGCGTTGGAGGAGTTGGAGATCGCGGGGGTGAGCAGTACCAAGGCCCTGCACCGGTACCTGTTGGACGACGAGCGGTTCCGTGCCGGCGCCGTGGACACCCGTTGGCTCGAACACCGCCTGCGCGAGGGGCCTTGGGCCGCTCCGGGGCCCTGACTCCCTCGTGCCCGCGCCCGCGGTGGGTCACGTCCGAGGTGGCCGTCCGATGACCGTACGGGCGTGCGTCGCGAATCAGGAGGCGCCCAGGACCGCGGCGAGCAGTCCGGGCATCCTCGCTTCGAGATCCTCCTCACGCAGCCGACTCATGCGCGAGGTCCCCTCGTAGTACTGGTGGATCACCCCGGCCTCGCGCAGCACCCGGAAGTGGTGGGTGGAGGTGGACTTGCTCACCGGGAGGTCGAAGGCGACGCAGGACATATCGTGGTGGCTCCGCGCCAACGTGCGTACGATCCGCAGGCGTACCGGGTCCGCCAGCGCGCTCAGCACCGACTCCAGAAGGATCTCCTCGCGAGCGGGATGGTGAAGCCTTCGCCCCGCGCTGACCTGACTGGCCCTGGACATGCTCCGACCCTCCGTCGACGTGGTTCATCCCACAAAGTACGAGAACCATCATAGTTTGACAAGAATCGTAGTACGGCGGATACCGTACGAAGATCGCCCGTGAGTACTCCCCCGACGACGCCGACACGAAGGACCTGCCGTGAGTTCCCTGTTCACTCCGCTGACCCTGCGCTCGCTGACGATCCCCAACCGCGCGTGGATGTCCCCGATGTGCATGTACTCCGCCCCCTCGGAAGGGGAGGAGACCGGTGCGCCCACCGACTTCCACCTCACGCACCTGGCGAGCCGGGCCGCCGGAGGCGCG
>CALGOD010000214.1 GCA_937957845.1 uncultured Nocardiopsis sp. | reverse complement strand
GCGTCGTGTAGGGAAAGAGTGTAGATCTCGGTGGTCGCCGTATCATTAAAAAAGGCAAGTGTCGACACGCGGAGCGCGCGAACCCAGAACCCCCAGGAGCGGGAGAGGCGGGCAAGGGGGGAGAAGGGGCAATTCAGGATCGTTCCCACGCAAGGGGGATGAGGCGGGGGAAGTGAGGCCCATGGGTCGGGACAGGACGCGGGCCCCGCGGAGGTTCCACGGGGCCCGGTGAGAGGAGGCTGGAGAGGGTTTCAGTCCTTCAGGGTCTCCTGGAGCAGGGGGACGAGCTCGTCCAAGGCGTGGGAGACGCCCAGGGCCGAACCGCTGGAGAAGGCGTTGGCCAGTTCCAGGTCGTCCACGATGATCAGGCGGCCGTCCTCGGCGGAGGGGATGCCTTGGAGTACCGGGTCCCCGTGCAGGAACTCCGCGGTGTCGCCGAGGGGGAACATGACCGTCAGGTCCGCGTCCATGACCTCCAGCCGTTCCGGGCTCAGATCGGTGTAGAAGGTGCCGTCGGCCATCTCCTGGACCTCGGTCTTGTACTCGAAGCCCAGCTCCTCGAGCAGGTCCACCCGGGCGTCACCGGGCACGTAGGCGCCGTACTGGCCGTCGAAGTAGGCGCCCACGGTCATGGTCATCCCGGCGAACCGGGGGTTGTCCTCGCGGATCTGGGCGAAGCGTTCCTCCAGCTCGCCGATGATCTCCTCGCCGCGTTCCTCCTCGCCGAACACCTGGGCGACCTGGCGGGTCTGCTCCTGCCAGGTGGTGCCGTAGGTGACGTCCACGCCGGGGGGTGGGCCCACCACGGGGGCCAGCGGCGCGAGCATGTCGTGGCGGTCCTGGCTGTTGTCGGAGCGGGTGTCGAGGATGACGTCGGGTCTCAGGGAGGCGATCGCCTCCAGGTTGGGCTCCATGGTGCCCACCTCCGTCGGCTCCTCGTCGAACAGGTCGGAGGCCCACGGGCCCACGCCCGTGCCGCCGTAACCCTGCCAGTCGGCCACGCCGACCGGCTGTACGCCCAGGGCGAGCGCGGTCTCGGCGTCGGACCAGCCCAGGGCGACGACATTGGTCGGACTGTCGGGGATCTCCACGTCGCCGAACAGCGTCTGGACGGTGACGGGGAAGCCCTCGGCGCTCTCCCCGTCGGCGGTTTCCGGTTCGGAGCCGGCGGGTCCACCGCAGGCGGTGAGCAGCAGCAGGGACGCCGCGACGGCGGCGATCGAGCCGCCGGGGATCAGCGAACCGGGATTCATGGAGCCTCATTCGGTCGGGGAAACTGAGCTTAGCCTTGCCTAAGCAAAGGACATAGTGGAGGAGTCGACCCCTCCACGCAAGCCCGACTCTGGCCAGGGGAGAGGTGTCCAGGGAGTGCCGAAAGGCCAAGGGGTAGGCGTTGCGGGGCTTTTTG
>CALGOD010000213.1 GCA_937957845.1 uncultured Nocardiopsis sp. | reverse complement strand
GAAGAACCAGGTGTCGTAGCGTCGCGGCTCGGCCTCCGGTGTGATCCACCGCGACCACGACCGCAGCCACTCCGACCTCAGGACCAGGCCGCGTCTGGAGAGGACCTCGGTGAAGGAACGGGAACGGTCGATCAGGCCCAGCCTGTCCCGTTCCCAGTCCTCGGACGTGGTGTCGAGGGTGATGGCCTCCTCGCCCGCGTGCTCGGGCTCACTGGCCAGGAGGACACCGGTCTCCTCGAAGGTCTCCCTGACCGCCGCGCACACCAGCGCCCGCGCCATCGGCACGTCGGTGCCGAGTGTGCGCGCCCACTCCTCGGGACTCGGACCGGTCCAGGGCACACCGCCGTCGGCGTCGCGCGCGTCCACCCCGCCGCCGGGGAAGACGTAGGCGCCCGGGGCGAACCCCATGGAGCGGACCCTGCGCATGAGCAGGACCTCCAGGGAGTCGTCCTCCGTGGACCGCAGGAGCATGACCGTGGCGGCCGGACGCGCCGGGACGGCTCCCCCGTGCGGGGTGCCGCCCGGTTCACCGCCGTTCGGACCGCCCTGGTCAGTGCCGTTCGGCACCGGACCGTTGTGCATCGACGAACCCTCCCTGGGTTGTGGAGAACCGCGCCGCAACCCGAGGGTAATCCACCCCAAAAGGTGCGAATCGCTCAGCGGACCTCGACGATCATCTCAACCTCGACCGGGGCGTCCAACGGCAGGGCCGCCACACCCACGGCCGCGCGAGCGTGCACGCCGGCGTCACCGAAGACCCGCACGAGCAGGTCGCTGGCACCGTTGACGACACCGGGCTGACCCGTGAAGTCGGGGGTACTGGCGACGTAACCGCCCACCTTCACCACCCGGACCACCTTGGACAGCTCACCGATCTCGGCGCGCACAGCGGCGATCGCGTTGAGCGCGCACACCGCCGCCAGTTCCCGCGCGGTCTCGGGGGTGACCTCGGCGCCCACCTTGCCCTTGGCGGCCAACTCGCCCTTCACCAACGGCAGCTGACCGGAGACGTACACGTGGTCGCCGCTGCGCACCGTCGGCGCGTACGACGCCACCGGCGCCGCCACCTCGGGCAGGGTCAGGCCCAGCTCGGTGATCCGCTCCTCGGGAGTGGTCATCACAGCTCCCGCTTCATGTACGCCACGTACTGCTGGTTGCGGGGGTCGGTGCCCTCCGGAAGCGGGGCGGGCACGACCGAGACCAGCTCCCAGCCGTCGGCACCCCAGTTGTCCAGGATCTGCTTCGTGGCGTGCGACAGCAGCGCCACGGTCTGGTACTCCCACTTGCTCATACGTCCTACCCCTCCTCGTTTGCACGGTGTCCGTCCCCGGGTCCGAACCCCGGGCGGAGATCCGCACGTCGACGCCGCCACCTTACTCACCCGGGCGCCCGCCCGCCTCCACCTCGGGTCCTGTCCTCCGAACACCCCCGAAGGCCCGCATAGCCCCCCT